>JANLPD010000025.1:0-3075 GCA_031367045.1 Frankiales bacterium
CCGCCTTGACGATCGCGTACGCGCTGCGCTCGGCCAGGACCGGCTCGATGAAGCTGCGGTCGATCTTCACCAGGTCCACGGGGAACTGCCGGAGCAGGCTCAGCGAGGAGTAGCCGGTGCCGAAATCGTCGAGCGCGATCCGGACGCCCATCTCAGACAGCTCGCGCAGCTCCCGGACCAGCGTCGCGGTTGCAGTGATGAGCGCGGTCTCGGTGATCTCCAGGTGCAGCCGCTCGGGGCGCAGCCCGGAAGCGACGAGTGCTCGGGTGACGTCGGCGGCGACGCCCGGCCGGGCCAGCTGGCTGGGGGAGGCGTTTACCGCGACCCAACCCTGGGGCGCCAAGCCTCCGCTGCCGTTCGCGGCGTCCTGGCAAGCCTGCGAGAGCATCCACCAGCCGAGCGGACGGATCAAGCCGCTGCTCTCGGCCAGCTCGAGGAAACGCTCGGGGGGTAACAGGCCGTGCTCGGGATGTTCCCAGCGCACCAAGGCCTCGTGGCCGACCACCGTCAGGTCGCCGAGCGCGACGATCGGCTGGTAGTACGCCCGGAGCTCGTCGGTTCCTAGCGACGTGCGCAAGTCGTCCTCGAGCTGCAGGTCAGCTCGCGTAGCCACCCGGTCCTGGGCGGGGTCGAACGCCTCGTACCTCGCCCGGCCCAGGCGCTTGGCCCGCAGCAACGCCATGTCGGCGCGCATCAGCACGTCGTCGGCAGTGTCGGGGTGCGTGCCGAGGGTGCCGCCCAGGCTCAGGGTCATCGCATGCCGGTGACCGCCGAGCTCGAAGGGCTCGTCGAGCGCCCTGGCCAGCCGGGAAGCGACCTCGGCCAGCTCGGCCGGTGTGTCCACGCCCTCCAGCACCATCACGAACTCGTCACCGCCGACGCGGCCGAGAAGGTCCTCCGGGCGCAGCGGGCGACGCAGTCGCTCGGCAACCTGGACCAGCAGGCTGTCGCCGGCGGCGTGGCCGAGGCTGTCGTTGACGACCTTGAACCGGTCCAGGTCGCAGTACAGGACGCCCACGGCGCCCCCCGGGTGGTCCTCCAGCGCGCTGGCCAACCATTGCCGGGTGAGGAAACGGTTCGGCACTCCAGTGAGCCCGTCGTGCAGCGCCCGGTTGGCGAGCTCGAGCTCGGCCTCACGTCGGCCGGTGATGTCCTCCAGCTGCAAGATGATCCGGCCGGGCGAGACGGCAGAACTGAGCGAGGCGGCGGTTAGCCGGCCCCAGACCTGACGACCATCGGCAGTGCGCAGCATGCGGTCGACCGTCGAGGTCTCCCGCTCCCCGGACAGCAGCCCGTCCCACCACTGCTTCCAGGGCAGGCCGCCGTGGGACACCACGACGTCGGTCACGTCCATCCGGGTGAGCTCGTGCTCGCGCCAGCCCAGCATGGCGCACAAGGACTCGTTCACGACGAGGATACCGCCGCCGGCCTCGAGCAGCGCACCGCCGATCGGGGAGTGCTCGAAGGCCACCCGCCACTGCATCTCGGAGGCGGCCAGCTGCGTCGCCACCGCGAGCTCGTCGGACACATCCCGGGCGCAGATCAGGATGGGGGCACCCGGCTCATCGAGCAGGTGCTTGGCGGCGACGTCGACCCAGACGGTGCCGGCCAAGGCTGCTGCCTGCAGCGTCGTGCGGGCGCTGCCGGTGGCCACGACCTGAGCCAGGAGCTGGCGTAGGCAGACGCGCAACGCCTCGTCGCCGATGGCGGCCCAGATGCCGTCGGCGGCGCATCGCTCGAGGTCCCAGCCGAGGACGTCGGCAACCGTGTCGCTCGCGGCCAGCAGCCGGCCGCCCGGCGACACCTTCAGGACGAAGTCGGCGTCGGTGGCGTTCAGCCTTGGCACCGGCGCCGCCACGACCCAGTCGGCCGCTGGGTGCAGATGCCGGGTCATGCCTGCAGCATCGGCACGCCAGCCGGGCTCTTGAACCGTACGGTCAGACCATGACCCCATCCGCTCCGCTGTCCTTTGCCGTCCTGGGTCCTGGTGGGGTGGGTGGCCTGCTTGCCGGGCTGCTCAGCCGGGCCGGCGACGACGTCACCTGCCTGGCCGGTGCGTCGACAGTCGCCGCGCTGCGGTCGGCCGGTCTGCAGGTGCAGAGCGGGCGGTTTGGCACCTTCCGGGTGCCGACCATCGCGGCCGAGCGACTGGAGCAGCCGGTGGACGTCTGCCTGGTGACGGTGAAGGCGACGCAGCTCGACACCGCCCTGGAGCGGGTGCCCGCTGAGGTTCTCGGCAACGCGCTGATGGTGCCGCTGCTCAACGGGGTGGAGCACGTCGCGCTCCTTCGCTCGCGCTACCCCCGCGCCCGGGTGGCTGCGGCTGCGATCCGCATCGAGTCGACGCGCACGGGTCCTGGTCAGGTGCAGCACGACAGCCCGTTTGCGACGGTCGAGCTGTGCGCGGGGCCAGGCGTGCAGCCGCTCGCCGATCGCCTGTCGGCGGCCGGGCTGGACGTCACCGTTCGGGAAAACGAGCGGGAGGTGCTGTGGGGCAAGCTCGGCTTCCTCGCCCCGCTGGCCCTGCTCACCACCCACGCTGGCGCGCCCGTCGGAGTGGTCCGCGAGAGCCGCCGTGAGGAGCTGCTAGCCGTCGTGCACGAGGTCGCGGCGGTGGCTCGCGCGGAGGGCGCGACCGGTGACCCGGGTCCGGTGACGGCCGCCCTCGACGCGCTGCCACCGACGATGCGCTCCTCGATGCAACGCGACGCCGAGGCTGGGCGGCCCCTTGAGCTCGACGCACTGGGCGGGGCCGTGCTGCGGGCGGCCGGTCGGCACGGCCTGGAACTGCCGGTGACGGCCCGGCTCGTGTCGGAGCTGCAGGCCAGGAATCGCTGAGCCAACAGCACGAAGGCGCCGCTCCGCACACTGGGAGCGACGCCATCGGAGCAAAGCAGACGACGGTGGGTGGGGTCGTCACCTGCGGGTGGTGCTGCGCCGTCCGGTCGCCTGCCGCGAGCGGACGGAAGTCTTAGGCCTCCGGCCGCGGCTGCGGAATGCCAGCGAGCAGTGAGCGGACCTCAGCCTCACGGTAGCGGCGGTGGCCGCCCAGCGTGCGGATGGACGTCAGCTTGC
>JANLPD010000219.1:0-4116 GCA_031367045.1 Frankiales bacterium
GGCTGCATTCTGCCCGACCGGCTCGTCTCGCAGGGCCGCCAGCGGCCACTGGGGGCCCGACGAGACGCCGCTCTCAGGTGACGTTCAGGATCAGCGTCGGGCTCGTTGCGGCGATATAGGCAGAAGACGCCCCCTTCAACACGCGATAGTGGTAAACCCCCGCCTTGGTCGGTGCGGTGAGGGTGAAGGTGATCCTGGAGGTGCTGGACAGCTTCTTGCTGGCCATGGTCAACCACATGCCGTTGACCTCGCCCTGCAGCACGACGGGCGCGCCGACCGCGTTCGGGTTGACGGCGACGCTGAGGAGGTCACTCGCCCTGGGCGCGACCCGGCTCTTGGCGAGCCCCGCAGCGACGGCGTAACGAAGGCTCACAGTGTCCACGCCGCTCGCCGAGGCGGCAGTTGCGCCGTCGGCAGCATGCCGCAACTCGTACTGCTGCGCCGACGTGGGCGCCACCGAAAAGGCAACGTCACCGTGCGCATTGGTGACTGCCGAGCGGATGAAGGTCCAGGCCATCGTGCCGACGGGGCGCCGGTACAGCGAGACCAGCTCGGGACCCAGCCCGAGGGACGTGCCCTGGAGGGTCAAGCGACCAGAGACGACCGCGTGCTGGCCGAAGGTGATGGCCTGCGGCGCCGCCTCGCTGAGTGACGTCGGGTAGGAGGTCGCGGCAAGGGCGGTGCCGGCACCCAGGCTTACGGTGCCAGCGGCGACGATCGCCGAAGCGGTCAGAAGAACTTTTCGCGAGAGCATGCTGCTCCTTCTTGGAACGGGACAGAGACACTGGTGAGGCGTCGCCGGCGCCGTTGGCGTTACCGGCACCTTCACGCCGTCGTCGTCGTTCCGGGTGTTGACTGCCCGCACCCCCGAGTAAAGGTTCGCGCATTGGTCGACCTCGTCAGTGATGAGCACTCCCTCGAACATGCCCTCGGCCAGGCTCGCGAAGGGGACACCGAGGGACTTATCGTGCTCTGGACAGCGCTGCAACCACCCCTTCTGCGCTACCTTCGCGTCGTCGACCCCGACATCGCCGAGGATGTGGCCAGTGACACCTGGGCGATCGTGGTGAAGGACCTGCAGAGCTTCCGCGGCAGCGCCAACAGCTTCCGCTCCTGGCTGTTCACCATCGCCACGCGCCGCGGTATCGACGCCGCGCGGACCCGGCGGCGCAGTCCAGTCGTTGCCCTCCACGAGATCGAGGTGTTCGCCACCTCCCCCGCTGCGGACAGCGAGGCCTACCAGGCCATGAGCCTCGACCGCGCCCTCGCGCTCGTCCGACAACTGCCCCCGGACCAGGCGCAGGTGGTGGCGCTGCGCGTGATCGCTGGTCTCGACGTGGCTGCCGTCGCGCAGGTGCTGGGCAAACAGCCCGGCAATGTGCGGGTGCTGTGCCACCGTGGCCTGCGCCAGCTTTCGCAGACCATCAGCCCCGACTGCCTGGTGGTCTGATGCACGCCAACCGGCCCGCCGACGGTGAGCGGCAGTGGGACTCGACACCTCCCGGTCTCGACGCTCTCGTTGACGCACTGCGGACCGACCCTCAGGAGCAGGAGCTGCGCGGCCTGGCGCCACTCGTGCTCCAGTTCCGCCAGCAGCAAGCGAGCCGCCTGCGGCGCGGCGCCCGGCGGAGCCTGACAGTTGGGGCGGTCGCGATCGTCACCAGCCTGGCCGGCGGCGCCGTCGCAGCGGCCGCCTATACCGCCCAGCTCCCTGAGCCGGCACAGCGCGCCGCCCACCGCGTTCTGGGGAAGTTCGGCGTACCAGCACCCCACCCGCACGTCGTCGGCGCGCGCCGGCCGGACACGCACGGGTCCGCGTTCACCGAGGGCGGCACCTCGCCGGCACACCACCGGTTGCCCACGACCGGCCAACAGCTGACGCCCAGCCCGGCCGCCAAGCCCACGGTCCTCTCGTCGAGACCGACCGTCAGCCCAAAGCCCACGGCCTCCCCCGCGCCACGTCACGCGGCCCCGCCGCTGCCCCTCGTGAGCCCCAAACCGGTCGGGTCGCCACGACCGGGACCGTCAGCCAGTCCGCCGCCCTGAAACAGGCCCTCGTCGGGGCCGGCAGCCTGCAGATCGAGGTGGCAGTCCGGGAGCACCGGGACTAGCCAGGCGTCCGCCGGACGTTGACCGAGAGTGCCGACCATGACCCATGCCGGCTCCACGCAGGTGCACCGAGGGCAGGTGCAACTGCTGATGATCGCCTCTGCCACCAGCAGCTTCGACCGTTTTGTCACCGGCCCGCTGCTATTGAGCGTCGCGGCCGCCTTCTCGGTGAGCCTGGGCAGCGCTGCGGCGGTCGCGTCCCTTTACTACCTGCTGTACGGCGTCAGCCAACCCCTGTGGGGGCTGTGCAGTGACCGGCTGGGCCGGGTACGCACGATGCGGCTGGCCCTGGCGGTCACTGCGGTCGCCGGTGCGTTCGCCGTCGCGGCGCCGACCCTGACGACGCTCGTGGTGGCGCGTGCCATTGCTGGGGCGGCCATGGGCGCGGTCGTGCCCACTTGCCTGGTCTACGTCGGCGACGCGGTCCCCTTTGTGCGCCGCCAGCACACGCTGACCGATCTCAATGCCGCCACGGCGGTAGGCATCACCGTCGCGACCGCGCTCGGGGGAGTCCTTGCGGCGACGGTGTCATGGCGGGCGGCTTTCGCCGTACCGACCGTGGCTGCGGCCGTTCTTGTCCTGCTGCTCGGCCGGCTGGTCGAGCCGGCCCGGCCTGAGGTTGCGCAGACCGGCGTCAGGACTGTGCTGCGCAACCGTTGGGGCCGGTGGGTGCTGGCCCTGTCCCTCGTGGAGGGCGCCGCCCTGCTCGGTCTGCTCACCTATCTGGCGCCGGCACTGGAGAGCACCGGCCGGTCGGCGACGACTGCCGGCCTCGTCGTCGCTCTCTACGGCATCGGCCTGCTGCTGGCCTCGCGCATCGTCAAGCGGCAGATCGGTCGGACCTCCCCGGCCATCTTGATCGGCATGGGCACGTCCGCGCTCGTCGTGGCCTACCTCGTGGTCGCGCTCAGCCAGGGACCTGTTGCGGTCGGCCTGGCGGCGCTGCTCGTCGGCACCGGCTGGGCCGCCATGCACTCGACCATGCAGGCGTGGGCGACCGAGGTGGTGCCGCAGGCGAGGGCAGCGATGGTGTCGTTGTTCGCCGCGATGCTGTTCCTCGGAAGCGGCGTCGCGACCGCGGCGCTCGCCCCGCTGGCCAACGACCACCGTTGGGGCCTCATGTTCGGGGGCGCCGCAGTGCTCGCCGCCCTTTTCGGCGTCGTCGCTGCGGCCGCCCGCTCGCGCTACCGCCCTGTGGTTGCTGGCATCTCCTAGCGGTAGTCCTTGCTGGGCGATGGCGCCGCGCGGCCAGCGACCATGCAGTAGCTCAAGAGCGAAGCGAGCTTGCGGTCATCGGCGGTCAGTGAACCGGATGTCGAGTGATCGCAGGTAGGTATGCAGTCCTGCGTCCTGAACGGGAACCAGGTGGGCGGGGGCTCCGGACTCATTGTGGTGGGCATGCCACTTCCCGGGCGGCGTGACAAAAGCGCCACCCGGCTGCCAAGGAATACGTACCGGGTCGACGATCTCGCCTCGCTCATCGAGGCGGTCCCCGAGCAGGGTGAAGCAACCTGGTTGGCAGTCCAGGATGAGGTCAAGGGCAACGGACTGGTGACGATGGGGCCGCTGGACCTGGCCGATGGGGAGAAGACCGAACATCGCCCACAGCACATGGGTGATCGTGAGCGTCTGCTCCTGTTCGGCGTTGGCGAGCAGGACGCTGACCCGGCTCTTCTCGTTCGCGCCCGGCGCGGCCGCGATCCGCTCCAGCTCGGCAACCGCGTCAGCGCAGGCGAACTTCGTCGGACGGAAGCGTGGGGTCGTCGCCTGAACGCCGAGATAGCGCATCAGGGGCTCGTCGGTCACCCAGTAGAGGACAGCGTCAGCGTCCGCATGAAAGGTGCTGACCGAACCCGCGGGAAGGGTCAGGAAGTCTCCCTTCGCCCACCGAACGAGCGACCCGTTTACTGCCGAGAAACCGCTGCCGTACAACACGTAGTACAGCTGCGAAGTAGCGTTAGGCGAAGTCGACAGCTGCTCTCCCGCCAGGATGCGCAGGAAGCTCGC
>JANLPD010000244.1:0-2535 GCA_031367045.1 Frankiales bacterium
CGTCACCCGGCTCGTCGACGGCAAGATCCACGAGCCGATGGAGCGGCTCACCATCGACACGCCCAGTGACTACCAGGGTGTGCTCATCCAGCTGATGGCGCTGCGCAAGGGGCGCCTGGAGCAGATGGTCGACCATGGCACCGGCTGGACCCGGATGGAGTACATCGTCCCGGCCCGAGGCCTGATCGGTTTCCGTACGGAGTTCCTCACCGAGACGCGCGGCACCGGCCTGCTGCACCACGTCCACGAGCGCTACGAGCCGTGGCACGGCGAGATCCGCACCCGCGCGAGCGGCTCGCTCGTCGCGGACCGTAGCGGCCCGACCACCGGCTTCGCGCTGGCCAACCTGCAGGAGCGCGGCACCATGTTTGTCCCGCCCGGCACCGACGTCTACGAAGGCATGATCGTCGGAGAGAACTCCCGCGCCGACGATATGGACGTCAACGCAACCAAGGAGAAGAAGCTCACCAACATGCGCCAGAGCTCCTCTGACGTGCTGGTCCCACTCATCCCGCACAAGCAGCTCAGCCTTGAGCAGGCGCTGGAGTTCTGCCGCGAGGACGAGTGCGTCGAGGTCACCCCGGCAACGGTGCGTATGCGGAAGGTGCACCTCGCTCAGGTCGACCGCGAGAAGATGCGCGGGAAGAAGGCCAAAGCCAACCTCGCCCAGTAGTCGCTGGGCGGTACGAAAGTCCACGGGAGGTGTCGTGACCTGGTCAGGACGGCTGCTCGTCGCGACCCCCTCACTCGAGCACCCCGAGTTCGCCCGAACCGTCATCCTGCTGCTCCAGCACGACGACGAAGAGGGTGCCCTCGGGCTGATCGTGAACCGCCCGCTCGCGACCGAGGTGGTCGAGGTCCTGCCAGAGTGGGCTGGCCTGGCCGGAGAGCCGTCTGTCGTCTTCGGCGGCGGCCCGGTGCAGCCGACCGGTGCGATCTGCATCGGCCGTCGCCGCCCCGGTGCACCCCTCGTGGGGGCCTTCTCCGAGCTGGAGGGAAGCCCCGTGCTCGGCACCATCGACCTGGACAGCCCGGTCGAGGAGCTTGCTCGGGTCGTGGAGTCGGTCCGCGTCTTCGCCGGCTACGCCGGCTGGACCGCAGGGCAGCTCGAGGCAGAGGTCGAGGATGGCTCCTGGTGGGTCCTCGACGCCCTGCCGGGCGACGCCTTCAGCCCGTCGCCGGGCGCGCTGTGGTCCCAGGTGCTGCGCCGCCAGGGGCCGCCGCTCGCCTTCGCCGCCAACCATCCGGGCGACCCCACCCTCAACTGAGCCCCCCCAGCTGAGCCCCCCTCCTTGCGTCCGCCGAAAGGGACACCTTCGCCGCGCAGTCGAGCGGACGTCCCGAGAAGGGGGGTTGGGTCAGGAGGGGGTTGGGTCAGGTGGGGCGGGCCAGCCAGGCGAGCAGGTCGGCGCTGACGTCGAGAATCCCCTTGTAGGTCAGCCCATCCGGTGACATCGAGGCCAACGCGTCGTGCAGGGTCCGGCGCTGGTACGGGTCGAGCGCCGTGAGCGGCACCAGGTACGGCCGTATCGTGAACAGCGCCCGGTCGAGGCCTGGCAGCGGCAGCGTGGTCTGCCGCTCGACGCGCAGCCACCAGCCCGACGGCCCGGGCCGCGCCGGCCGCTCTGCATCCGGTGCGGACGGGTCGCGGTCGAGGCGACCGCTCGGGTCCAGCCCCCAGACGTGCTGCCCGTAGGGGCCTTTGGTCAGCAGCGCCTCCGACAGCGCCGGCGCCGCCCGTTGTAGCCGCTCGCCGTCGGCCACGGGTGCATGCAGATCGAGCAGCGAGGCCCCGGCGCGCTGCCGCGGCGACCATCCGCTGGGGAAGGCGACAGCCAGCAGTTCGGCGCGGAGCGTTCCCGGGCCCGACCGGCGCAGGACAACGAGATCGTCGCTGCACGCCAGCAGCCAGCCGACAACAAGCAGGTCCAGTCCCGAGCACCCCAGGACCAACGCCGTCGCCGACTCATCAGCTGTAGGCCCGGTCCGCGTCGCGGTTGCCGTACCGAGATCCACTTCCACCCCGAGCAGGGGTACGGCGACGAGGTCGCCCATGACGGGCAGCGGGAGCAGTTGCCAGGCGGCCCGCAGGGCGGCCGCGAGGCCGGCGTCGTCGGGGGACTGGCTGTCGCGGACGACGACCCCGTCGAAGTCGCCGGCGAGGCGCTCTACCCGGCGCCGCACCGATGCCGGCCAGGCATCATCGAGCAGGACGTGTGGACCGTCCAGCGGCCGCGGGGCAGGGACCACCCGGTAGGGCGAGGTCACCGGGAAGGGCGGAGCTACCGGCGATAGCTGGACCGGCTCGAGCTTGGAGGGGTCAAGCCGATCGTCGGTGATCAGGTGCAGGGAGCCACCGCCGGGCCCGGTGCACGGGCTGCTCGCGACCTGTCCGGTCCAGCTCGGTGCGGCCAGCTGCGGGTCCGCCTCGCGGTCGTCCGCCACGTTGCACACCCTAGGCGCGCCGTAAGGTCGAGCCTATGAGCGACGCCGTCCTGCCCTCGCCGCCCGAGCCGGGCGAGCGCCTCGACCCCA
>JANLPD010000260.1:0-3508 GCA_031367045.1 Frankiales bacterium
ATCACATGCCTCAATGCGCCATCCAAGGCAACCAAACCGGATGACGCATCATGGCATCAGATGCAATGATGGCTCATCACCGCAGGTCAGACGGCGTGTCGCAGCACGAACCTCGCTCGCGCAGCACCCACCCGTAACCTCAATCCCAGTAGGGAAAGTGGTTACGCGATCCGTCGAATGCCTCCCGCAGTTGCATCAGATGCAACTCTGCGAACTAGAAGGTTCATGGCGCAGGTGTGACGCAGGACGTGAGGCGAAATTTTCCGGCTGGCAAGCGTCGGGCAGGTCTGAGTGGCGACTCTCGCGTGCTTGGCGAGTAGCCATTGAACAGCGTCGGCGCTGAGGTGCCGTCCCCGAGATGTCGGGAACAGCGGATCGGTTGGACTTCCTGCGCGTTCCCGGATCCAGATCCGGAGCACGGCCACGCTCTGGGCGGTCAAGGGTGTGGCGCGTTGCTTGCGGCCCTTCCCGTTGCACTTCACGTGCGCGGTCGGTCCGAGGCTGAGGTCAGCGTTCGTGAGCTGGGTCAGTTCGCTGACCCTCAGGCCAGTCTGGATGGTCAGGACCAGCAGGGCGTGATCGCGCCGTCCTGTCCAGGTGGCGCGGGCGGGCGCGGCAAGGAGTGCGTCGATCTCGTCGTGGCGCAGGTAGCTGACCTCGGTGCGGTCGTAGCGCTTGGTTGGGATGTCCAGTACCCGTTCGATCGATCCGGCGTGTTCGGGGTGACGCAGTGCCGCGTAGCGGAACAGCGCTCGGATACCAGCCAGCCGGACGTTGCGGGTCCGGACGCTGTTGTGCCGATCACGCTCCAGGTGGGTCAGGAAGTCGCCGATCAGCGGAGCGTCGATGTCGGCGACGTCAAGGTTGGATGCGGGCTTGCCGACGCGGTCTTGGGCGAAGACGAGCAGCAGCCGCAGGGTGTCCCGGTAGGCGGCGACGGTGCGGGGGCTGGCCTGCCGTTGGGTGAGCAACCGGTCGACAAAGAACGCCTCGATGGTGGGCGCGAAGGCAGTCACCGAGGTTCACCTGCATAGTGTTCTAGACGTTGCGCTGCCAGGCCCAGCAGCTCAGGACAAGCCTGCAGATACCAGTAGGTGGAGACTGGGTCTGCGTGGCCTAAGTAGGCCGACAGCACCGGCAACTTCCCGGTCATGTCGGCCCCGGAGCGGTACCACTCGCGCAACGTGGCGACCGCGAACGTGTGCCTCAGAGCATGGATCCGGGGACCACCCGTACCAGGCTGGGCCGTCAAGCACAGCGGATGCAGTAGTTGCTGGAATGCCTCGTGCACGGTCTCGTCGAGCAGTCGGGTTCCTCGTATGGAGACGAAGAAGCTGGGCTCTTTCGGTCTCCGGCAGAGTTCGTCTCGGACCTGGACGTACTCACTCAGGGCCGCCACGGTGGAGCGATGCAATGGCAACCTTCGGTGCTTGCGGAACTTGGCATCGTTGATGTCCAGCACGCCGGCGTTGAGGTCGACGTCGGCACGATCGAGGTGGATGGCTTCTCCCACGCGCATGCCCGTGGAGGCGAGCAGACCAAACAGCGTCTGGTAGGTCGCGGCCCGAAGCGCAGGGCGCAGGCTGGTAGCGGCCACGACCAGCCGTGCGATGTCGTGCTCGGTGTAGAGGTAGGGCGTGGGACGCTCACGACGGCAGGTGAGCAGATCGACCGGCGGGACCTGGATGGTGGGATCGAGGCCGTGTAGGTGACGGGCGAAGCCCCGGACCGCGCAGAGCCGCTGTGACCAGCGGATCAACGACAGTTCCGCCGGTGCGGTAGCCCACGCCAGCGCGGCCTCGGTGGTGATCGTCTGGTTTCCGGTCGACTCCAGGAAGGCGAAGAAGTCCGCCAGTAGCCGATCGTGTCCGCGGAGCTTGAAACCCAGCGCCCGGCGGATCATCAGGTAGTCCGCGGCCTCTTCGCTCAGCGAGTTCATGGCTGCGTTCCAGGCCAGACCCGCGCGATGGTTGCCAGCGCATCCAGGTCGTCTTTCGCGTAAACAGCCGTGGTGATCGTGTGCCGGTGACGCAAGACCTGACCGATCTCGAACAGCGGCGCCCCGGCTCGTCGCATTGCGGTGGCGCTGCTGTGTCTGAGCCGGTGGGCCCTGACCGTCGCCAGCCCGGCGCGCTTGCTGGCCCGGACCACGACATGACTGACCACGGAGGAGGACACTTCGGTGTAGGGCGCGCGGGCCAGCAGGAACAGGTGACGGTCGCCGTGCGAGACACGGCCCCGTCGGCAGTAGTCAGCCAATGCCTGTCCCGCGTCGACAGGTAGCGGCAGTCGGTCGAGTCGGCTTCCTTTCCCGCGGACCACGATCTCGCCAACTCGCCAGTCCACATCGTCGAGGCGCAGCGAAGCGACCTCACCTGCCCGTAGGCCGAGTCGGCTGAGCATCGTCAGGATGGCGAAGTCCCGTCGGCCTACTGCGGTGCGCCGGTCGCAGCTGGCAAGGAGGAGCTTCACGTCGGCTGCTGGCAGCGCCCGTGAGCGTCCGGAGTCTCGCCAGGTGGCAGCGTGGGGGACGGCGTCTGCCAGCGAGTTGGGCGTGTATCCCTTGAAGTACGAGAACCGCATCAGCGACCGGAGCGCGGTCACGACGTTGTTCAGTGATCCGACGCTGAGGCGGCTGCTGTCCGCCAGGACGAAGTCCTTGATCTGCCTGCCACCCAGCCCAGGCAAACGATGTTCGCCTGCCACGGTCTGCTGTTCCAGCGGGCAGGTGGCCAGGAACTGCGTGGCGACCCGCTGATACCCGACGACGGTTCGTGGGGAAAGACCTCGCTCGCTCAGCAGGTAGCCCGTGAACTCCTCGACCAGCCAATCCATCGGCCGGTCGTGCTCGGGCTCTGCCGGTCCAGGCACCACACCGAGGCCCCGCAGGTAGCCCAGCAGCGGGATCAGTCCCTGGAGCGTCAGTCGACGGACTACTCCGCTGGCCCGACGGTCCACCAGGAACTGCCGCACTGCAGCAGAGTCGAACGAAGCCGGCTCGAGTCCCTGGTCACGCAGCCAGCGACTGACGTCCGCCATCAGATACAGATGCGCCGAAGCCGTCCAAGGGGAATAGCCCAACCTCTCCAGCTCAATCCGGTACCCGGACCCGTGAGGTCCCAGCGGCCCGGTCACACACACCACCGACGGCTTGTTCACGATCGACTCCTTCGAGGGAACCTCCTTGGTTCCACGCGATGAAGCGTCGTCCGGACGCCAGGATTATGCCGAGCTACTCAGCAACCTCAAGGGTCCTGACCAGGCCCGATGGCCGCGGGGCTCGCGACTCTCGGCATAACCGGGGGCTCGGCATAACGTCAGTTAGGCCGAACTCGGCCTAACTCACCAACGCGGAGCTAGATTCGCACAGCCCGTTCGCCTGCCTCCTCGTCGGGCAACCCACCCTGCGCCGACGGATCAAACTCGGGACCTTCGCCGCCCTCGACCAGCGGATCGCGCTGCGCTACGCGATGAACGGGATGGAACCCGCCGAGACCAAGTCCTACCT
>JANLPD010000264.1:0-7214 GCA_031367045.1 Frankiales bacterium
TTGCGCAGCCGACAGGCGGCCGAGCTCGTGGAGCACGGCCACCCGGCTGACGAGCAGCTCACCGAGCCGACGCTCCAGCCCGTGCTTCTCGGCTAACCGCACCGCCTCGTCCAGTACGGCCTTGGCCGAGGCGTTGTGTGCCGCGAGACGCTCCACCCAGGCCTGCGCCCGCAGAGCCACGATGAGCACCTCGACCGGCCCGTCACGCCTGGCGCGTTCGACGAGCCGCAGAGCATGCGGCCCGTAGGTCAGGGGGTCCTGGACAACACCGTCGAACACAGCGTCGGCAAGGGTGATGTCGAGGGGGATGTCGTCCGTTGGGAGATGCTCTTGCATACTGGCACCGATCGCCGTCTGGACGTGCGTTGCAGGCTAGCCCAAGGCAACGAAAAGGAGTGGCTATGGATAGCGACGACGACAGGTGCGAGCCGCCGGCCCGAGTCATCGATCTTGGGGCCGAGCGCAGCCCGGAGCGTGGCGCCGAGGACGGCGCCATGGTACGGCGGCAGAGTGCTGCCCTGGATCCGGGGCGCCGCGCGGACGGGTTCCAGAAGCGAATCACCGAGTTGATTGCCGCCCGGCGGGTCAGCGCCGAGGGCGACGTCGAGCAGTTCGACATCGTCCACGACCAAACGCGGGGTGGGACCCCGGTGGTCCGCGGCGCCCTGCTGGTGCGGACCTCGCTCAAGGAGCTGGACCCGGCGCTCTACGGGCTGCTGGTCGGGGAGGTCGGTGAGCCGCAGGACCGGCTCGACGGGCGGCTGCTCGTGCTGAGCGGGAAGGGGGTCAGTCCTGGCCGACTCGTCGAGCTGGCCCGCACGGTCCGCCAGCGCGGTTTCGAGGCGTCCGTCGACCACATCGTGCCGCTCGGCGTCGTCGTCAAGGGCGAGGGCGGCCCGGCCGCGACCTTCGTGTCGAGCGACCTGCCATCACCCGTGCCGAGTGAGGGCGCGGTCCGGGTGGCTGTCATCGACACCGGGGTTGCCGTCCCCGGCCGCGACCACGAGTGGCAGGACGCGCTGGGAACAGGCGACAACATCGATCCGCTTGACGCGTTTCCCTCCCCCGCCGGGGACGGGCTGCTGGATGCGGCCGCCGGGCACGGAGCATTCGCTACGGGGATCGTGCAGCAGGTCGCCCCTGGTGGGATCGTCACGGTGCACCGGGCTATTGACAGCGACGGCATCGGGAGCGAGGTCCGGGTTGCGGAGGAGCTGCTGCGGGCCGTGCGGGAACGGCGCGCCGAAATTGTCAACCTCTCACTCGGGGCGCAGACCGTCGACGACCAGCCGTTGCTCGCGCTGCAGGTGGCGTTCGAGCTGCTCAGCGAGGGGGGTCACGACGATGTCCTGCTGGTGGCCGCAGCGGGGAACTACGGCGACACGCGGCCGTGCTGGCCGGCTGCCTTCCGGCGCGTGGTCGCGGTGGCCGGACTCACTTCGGACCTCCAACCGGCGCCGTGGTCCAGCCGCGGCTTCTGGGTCGACGTGTCCACCGTAGGGGAGGGGCTGGTCTCGACGTACGTCCGCGGGAAGGAGTCCCCCGACCTCAGCCCTGGCACTGGCCCCGACGACTGGCCGCTGGACGACCCGCGACCCTGGGCGGTATGGACCGGCACCTCCTTTGCCGCCCCACAGGTTGCGGCCGAGGTGGCCCGCCGGCTGACCGAGGCGCGCGCAGCAGGTGACGGCGAGGCGACGCCCAGGACGGTCCTGCGCGCCCTTCTCGCCGAGGGGCATCGCCTGCCCGACTACGGCGTGGCCGTGCGCATCCTGTCCGGGACACCCGTCACAGGCTGAACCAAGAGGTCGATACCGGCCGGGCGCCAGGCAGCACCGTGGACAACCGCACCGGCCCCGACCGGACGTCGTCGAACCGGAATCCGCCGAGCCCGTCGAGCGGTGCATCCGAGCTTGTGTGACTTGCGGTCTCGAGGCGAACGGTGCCCTCGGGCACGGACGCCAGGACCAGCTGACCCAAGATGGTGTGCCGGTCGCCAGAGCCGGAGATCTGGGCTTCCACGACCAGCTCGCCTACCTCGAAGGTGAGCAGGCGTACGTCGCTGCCGCCGCTGCGTACGCCCACGAGCCCCAGGTCGGAGTCGCTCACCAGCTCCGCCAGCTCGTCGTCGAGCCGGCGCAGCCCAAAGGCGGCCCGGCCCAGTTCGGTGACAATTGCCGGGATCGGGTCGTAGACAGCTGCCACGACCCCTAGCCGCTGGAGCAGCAGCGCGTCGTCGTCAATCATGACGAAGTCCTCTCGACGAAACGGTCGGCGTCCCCGGTGAGGGCACGCAGCTTGTCCAGGCATCTCATCCGCGTCGGGCCGATCGCTCCCACCGGCATGCCCAACGCTGCCGACACCTCCACGTATGCAGGAGGTTCTGCCGCCATGAGAATGCGCAGGAGGCGCTGGCAGCGCTCTGACAGCAGGCTGAAGCACTGCCACAGCGCCGCGTCGCGCTCCTGTTCGAGCAACGCCGTGTCCAAGGCGGGGGACAACTCGTCGATGACGTCCACCATGGCGTCGTCCAGGACCTCGCGCCCGGCGCGGCGCAGCAGTCGCAGGCACTCCCGCCGCGACGTCGTCACCAGCCAACCCGCCAGCCTCTCGGGGTCCTCGATCCGGTCCAGGTTCTCCAGCAGCCGCAGCCAGGTTGTCTGAACGACGTCCGCAGCGTCAGCGGTGTCGAGCCGGTGCGCGCGCCCGACCGACCACAGCAGGTTCTCATAGCGATCGACGAGGGCATTCCACGCATTCTGCTCCCCGCCGGTCGCCCGCCGCACAAGGTCGGTCACGCTATCGGGATCCGGCATGGCAGCCCATCTGTCTGTGCGCCGGTCAAGCTCGGACACAACGCCTTCGCTCACCATGGCGCAACGCCGGGGTTGGCGCCAGGGTCTGGTGCGGGTCGTCGTCGATCGTGAGGCAGCACGGACGGCTCCTTTCGGTCTGGGCGCGGCACCGATTGCGGTGGCCCGCACTGATCAGAGGCGCGGACGGCCCGCCTGATACCTGCACGCAGGCCGGGGTCGGCGCATGTATCAGCGGGGCCAGCTCATGGCTCTTGCTGACAGAGAGCCGTTAAGCGTCGGCGACAGCGATGCGCCGTACACAGGACCCAGGGGAGTGGACGTGCCTACTCGTACAAGGAAACCGACAGCCGAGCTCGAGGTGGCGCTCGAGCGCAGCCACTTCCACTCGTTGCTCGCAGCGAACCCGAACTACTTCGGGACGTTGCCCGATCTTGGGTTCCCGGCCCAGTTCGAGAAGGCAGGGGACACGACGTTCGAGGCGTTGTCCTGCGTCTCGTTCAGCCCGGAGCGCGACCGGCTCGAGGCGACCCTGGAGGTCCGTCGTCCGTTCGGCTACTCCGGCGATCTGTGCTCGCAGGGATCGCATGAGCACGTGCGCTTCTACGTGAGCTATGACGAGGGCGTCAGCTGGACCGACTCTGGTGTCGCGAGCGTGAGCGTCCATGACATCGCGGCCGGCAAGAGCTGCGACGCGAGCACCTGGCCGCCGATCTCCTACGTGTGTGGGGTCGACCTGCAGCCACGCCGCAACTGGTGCCGGTCTCCGGTCCTGCCGCTGGTACGGGCAATCTTGTCCTGGGAAGTCGTACCCACTCCCAACAGCCCAGACCAGATCCCGATCTGGGGCCAGGTGCACGAGTGCCACATCCAGCTGCGACCAAGGCGGATCGTCTTCTCAGATCTGGTGGAACAGCTGCCCAAGGACGTCGTCCTACAGCTGCCGCCCTACGTGCTGCAGGAGCTGCCGTCGCCGATCCCGGACCCCGGCCCGCTCACCGCACTCCCACTGGCCGAGCTCGTCACGCTGTACTCCCGCAAGGGCAAGGACCAGCTGGTCCCCGAGCACCGTTTTGCGTTGCCGCATCTGGCCTCGGCGGAGCTGTCCGGCGCCCAGACGATGCTGTCCTACCTGGCACCTGCCCAGGCGGCGCAGGCGCTCAAGATCGATCTTTCAGCGGTGCTGAAGCAGCTCGAGGACACCAGCGGAGACACCTCGTTCGAAGAGCTCGAGTGTGTCGGGCTCGACAACAACACCGACCAGCTGGTCGGGACGTTCCGGGTCAAGCGGCCCAACGGATTCTCCGGCGGACCATGCACGGCCGGCAGCACCGAGCACGTCGCCTACTGGGCCGACTTCGGCGAGGAGTGCACCTACTCCTACCTCGGCACGGTCCAGGTCAACACCCACGACTACGACAAGGTCCCGCGCGACGGGCTGTGCTACGCGGCACCGTTGCCGGTCGACCTCGGTAAGTTCCGTCGCGACTGCGACTCCCCCGTCATCGGTCGGGTGCGCGCCGTTCTGTCCTGGGGAACGCCACCGTCGACCACCGACCCGGACGCCGTTCCGCACTGGGGCAACCGCCTCGACACCCACGTCCAGCTGCGGCCGGGTCGCCCGTACGACGGGACAGCGAGATTCACGATCGTCGGTGGGGTGGCGGCTGCCTCGGTCGACCTGGCCTCCGGGATGACCTTGCCCGGCGCAGCGATCGCCGAGAACGGGTACCCGCTGCCGAACGACTGCCCGTTCGCCGGCGTCGTCAGCCTGCACGGTCCGCTCGACCCTGCGCTGGCCGGCCAGCTGTATCGGGTCCGCGTGCGCAACCTCACGACGGCTGGGGCGGTCAGTGACCTGACCGATGCATTCTTCGTTGTCAACTGGCTCGGCGTCGGCTCGTGGGCCACCCCGGGCGGCGGAGGTTGGACGCCATGGCCGAGCTGGGTGGGTAACACCACCGGCAAGCTGGGGCACTTCACGCCGGGCAGCGACGACCTATGGGAGATCCAGCTCGAGGTGCTGGGCACCGGCATCGTTGATGTGCGACGGGTCCAGATGGACAACACCCTCAACGCCTCGATCGTCATCGGCGATCCCGACGACGCGGCTGATCTGCACCTGAGCACCTTCGGCGCCTGCCGCGTGCCGCGCGGCCCGCTCACGGGGACGTTCGTCGCTCGCGACAAGCACTTCTACTCCTGGTCGATCGGCGTGACTGGGGGGCCTGGTACGCCGATCCCACCGACGCCGCTCACCGTCGCCATCCTTCCCGGAACCCAGACGTCGCTTGGTGGCGAGCCGTTCACCCTCGACCTGTCGGCGCTCGATCCGTGTGGCTATGTCGTACGGCTGGGTGTCACCGACCGGGCCGTCGTCAGCAGCGCCGGGTTCGGCCGGACGGCCTATATCGACCGGGGCGTCTGCCTGGAGTAGGCGGTCCGGTTCGGGGGGGGCATCGCCTGGTGCGCATCATGATGCGCACCAGGCGATGTGCTGTGCGGGACAAGAGCGCCCGCGGCTGGCTGCCGTGGGCCGGTCGTACGCGCCGCGTGAGCGAGAATGCTCGACGTGCGCGCCCTGGTCACTGCCGAGTTCACCGACGACGGGGTACGCCGGCTGCGCGCGCTCGGCTACGAGGTTGTCCGCGCCGGCTGGGGGGTGGCCCGTCAGCAGCTGGACCGGGACGCCCTGGTCGCCGCTGCACAAGGGGCCGAACTGCTGCTCACCGAGATCGAGGCCGTCGACGCGGATGTGCTCGCCGCCCTGCCGGCGCTGCGGGTTGTGGGCACCGCCCGGGGCGGCCCCGTCAACGTCGACCACGAGGCCTGCGCTGCCCGCGGGATCCCGGTTTTCTGGACCCCGGGCCGCAACGCCGACTCCGTCGCGGACTTCGTGCTGGGTGTCGTGCTGTCCCTGACCCGCGGCATCGCCGAGGGCGAGCGGCACCTGCGCGGCGAGGGCTGGCTGGTGGGAGATGAGCTGCCCTACCTGCACTTTCGGGGTCCCGAGATGGCCAGCCTGGTCCTGGGCGTCGTCGGGCACGGCGCGATCGGCCGACGGGTCGCCCAGCGCGCGAGCGAGGGGTTCGGCATGCAGGTGCTGGTGCACGACCCGCTCCAGGAGCGGTCGGTGTCCCTGGCTGAGCTGGCCGAGCGGGCCGACGTGCTGACGCTGCACTGCCCGCGGACGGAGCAGACCAAGGGGCTCGTCGACGCCGCCCTGCTGGCCCGCATGCGCCCGTCGTCGTACGTCGTGAACACGGCGGGCGGCGGGATCGTCGACGAGCCGGCCCTCATCGCGGCCCTGCGGGCGGGTCGGCTCGCGGGGGCGGCGTTGGACGTCTTCGGCACCGAGCCGCTGCCGCGCGACTCTGCGCTGCTCACCACCCGCGGGCTGCTCCTGACCCCCCACCTCGCCGGCGCGGCCGATGACGTCGTGCGCCACCACACCGAACAGCTCTGCGATGCAGTCGAGCTGTGGCACGCGCAGCAGTCCAGCAACGCTGCTGATCAGAGCAGCGAGAGCGCAACCTCGTAGGTCAGCGCGTTGGCCCGCTCCTGGGCCGCCCGCTCCTGGTCGCTGAACGGGTCGGTCCACGACCGCCCGGGCAGCTCGTCCCAGACGAACAGCAAGGAGGCAGCCCGCACGCCGTGGGCCGTCGCCGCCGACAGGACCGCTGAGGTCTCCAGGTCCACGCCAAGATGGCCGGCCGCCGACCACTTCGCCACCAGCTCGTCGGGCTGGGCGAGGAGCGCGTCCGTCGTGACCGTCGAGCCGACGTGCACGGGCACGTCGCCGAAGGCTGCTGCGGCGCGGGTCACGAGTCCGGCATCGGCGTACGACGCGCCTACGCCGCCGTAGTGCTGCGACGCCCCCTCGCCGATCGTGGCCGCGGAGCTGATCACGACGTCGCCCGTCCGCACCTGCGGCTGCAGGCCGCCGCAGGAGCCGATCTGCACGGCGACCGGTGTGCCGCAGACGCCGAGCACGTGGACCGGCTCGACGGCGCGCGGGGCGCCGTAGGCCGGGCAGTAGGCGACAGGGACGCCATGGTGGCGGCCCCACCAGAGGTCGGGCATGCCCGTCTCACGGACCTCTGTCAGCAGCGGCAGCCGGGCCTCGAGGGCCTTCTGGCGCCACCAGGTGCCCTCGAGCACAAGCAGCTGCGGTAGTTCGTCGGGGGTGAGGCCGAGCAGGTCAAGCCACTGGTCGCGGTCCACGGTTACGCATCCTCGCTTATGGTCATCGCCATGGTGCGCGTGGCTGTCCTGGGTGCGGGCCCGACCGGCCTGGAGGCAGCGCTCGCTGCCCACCAGCGGGGCTGGGACGCGGTCGTCTACGAGCAGGCGCCGCACGTCGCGGGGCACGTGCGCCAGTGGTCGCACGTGCGCCTGTTC
>JANLPD010000281.1:0-2482 GCA_031367045.1 Frankiales bacterium
GCGGAGGCGCGCCGGTTCGTACACCCGAGCGTCACCGAAGCACTCATCGACGCTGACCCGGAGGGGACCGTCCACCGCCTCCCGCTCCACGTCGTCGATGAGGGCGACGAGGACTGACGCGGGGTCCCGGGTCCGTGCACGCTGCACTGGCGTCCATGCGAAGGTGCACCTCGTGAGCAGACGCCTGGTGGTCAAGGTGACAGCAGGCGCCGAGGCGCCCGAACGCTGCGCGCAGGCGTTCACCGTCGCCTCGGTCGCGGCCGCGTCCGGCGTCCCGGTGTCGCTCTGGCTGACCGGCGAGGCCTCCTGGTTTGCCCTGCCCGGCCGGGCAGCGGGCTTCGAGCTCGCCCACAGCGCGCCCCTCGCCGAGCTGCTCGACGCGGTGCTGCTCACCGGAACGGTGACGCTGTGCAGCCAGTGCGCCGCGCGGCGGGAGATCGGCGAGACCGACCTGCTCGCGGGGGTCCGGCTCGCCGGCGCTGCCGTGTTCGTGGCCGAGGTGCTCGAGGACGGCGCGCAGGCCCTCGTCTACTGAGATGGGCGGTTGGCGGGTCGAAGTTGGGCCGTTCGGCTGATGTGTACCGGTCGTCACCACGGGATAGTTCTCAACCATGAGCGCCTTGACCAACGCCTCAGCGACGCCGCGGCGTTTTGGGCGAGCTGCCGGCGCGGTGCGTGGGCCGAAGGTGAGACGGTCCACCGCCGAACGGATGGCCTTCCCCTTGTTCGTGTCGATGCTGGGGGTCACGGCGCTGATCTACGTCGCGGGACTGATCGGCCTCTCGCTCCTGCTGCTGAGCTGAACCTTCTGTTGTGCTTGAAGCAGCCTCAGCTCCAGCTGGTGTGCAGCGACACCTCATCGAGGCGTACCCCGCGCTCGGCGAACCGGGCGGTCGTGTCTGTCAGCACCTCGCGTAGCGCAGGCGCTCCGAGCCGGGCCGCGTCGAGCAAGTCCGCCGACTGGACCAGCGCCCGCAGCGTCACGCACAGCCGCCCGAACTCCTGCGCCACGGCCATCCCCAGCCGGACATTGCTCACCACGCTCGCCTCGAGCGCCCGGCGCATCTCGCGCACCGCCGGCTCGCTCTCGAAGGGCGGGCCGCGCACCTCGACGACGAGCTCGACCATCGCAGCGCGTGGCATCTCGTCCGGCGCTGCTGACTGCATGGCCTGACCATCACAGGCTCGCGCGAGCTTCGCAGCGGAACGCCGACATTCGCCCCCGCATGGCGAAGGCCCGGCTACCCGTGCGGGCAACCGGGCTTTCGTCGTACGACGTGCGTCCTGCTGTTAGGCCGCAACCTCGAGCGTGGCCTCGACAGCGGTGCCCTTTCGCGCCGTGACCGGGGTGTCGACGGACTGGCCGGGGGCGAGGGTGCGCAGCGTCCAGTCGCCGTCGGCGGCGTAGAAGCGGAAGTAGCCGGTCGCCGAGGTCTGCACCTCGGCGGTGAAGTCGCCGGTCGAGCCGAGCAGCCGGACGTAGGCGCCGGGCACGCTCTCGCCGGCCCGCTTGACGTGGCCGTGGATGACCGCCTCGGCGGCCGAGACCTCCAGGGCCGGAAGGGTGTCCTGGTCAGGGGCTCCGCACATGCTCACACGTCCTTCTTGATCGGGACGCCGACCAGGCTGCCGTACTCAGCCCAGCTGCCGTCGTAGTTTTTCACGTCGCCCTTGCCGAGGACCTCGTGCAGCACGAACCAGGTGTGGCTGGAGCGCTCGCCGATGCGGCAGTAGGCGATCGTCGGGGTGCCGTCCTTGAAGCCCTCGGCGCTGTAGAGCGCGGCCAGCTCGGCGTCGCTGCGGAACGTACCGTCGTCAGCCGCCGCCTTGCTCCACGGGATGTTCATGGCCGTCGGGATGTGGCCGGCCCGCTGGCTCTGCTCCTGCGGCAGGTGGGCCGGCGCCTTGATCTTGCCGCTGAACTCGTCGGGGCTGCGCACGTCGACCAGGTTCTTGCTGCCGATGCTGGCGATCACCTCGTCGCGGAACGCGCGGATCGACAGGTCCGGGTCCTGCGCCCGATAGCTGGTGTACTGGCGCACGGGAACGTCCTTGACCAGCTCGCGGCCGTCCAGCTCCCACTTCTTGCGCCCGCCGTCCAGGAGCTTGACGTCGGCGTGGCCGTAGAGCTTGAACTGCCAGTAGGCGTAGGCGGCGAACCAGTTGTTGTTGCCGCCGTACAGCACGACGGTGTCCTCGTTGCCAATTCCCTTGTCGCTGAGCAGCTTTGCGAAGGCGTCGCGGTCGATGATGTCGCGGGCCTCGGGCTGCTGCAGCTCGGTGGTCCAGTCGAGGCGGACGGCGTTCTTGAGGTGGCCGCCGTCGTAGGCGGACACGTCCTCGTCGACCTCGACAAGGACGACCCTGGGGTCGTCGAGATGGGCCTCGGCCCAATCGGCGTCGACGAGTACGTCTGCGCGGCTCATGCGGGAACTCCTTTGGTTGTCGAGCGCTTGAACAGCAGGTAGAGCTCGCAGCCGAG
>JANLPD010000303.1:0-8300 GCA_031367045.1 Frankiales bacterium
TGAGGAAGAGGTCGGCGAGCGCCGACTCGTCGCCCGCTCGTGCGGCCGCCAGAAGGGCTGCCGACCACCTGTTGACGATGCTCTCGGCTTCGTTCGGCTGAGTCATTCCTACGCCTCCTCGTCGTGGTTCCCAGGAGCCTAACAATCGACCGTTTGGCGGGCTACAGTGCACGGGAGCTCGACCGCCCACCTCCTCCCTACGCCCGTCCTTGGAGCGAGATCGTGACGTTCTGGCAGCAGCGACGCGAAGGCCCGGTCCTCGTGGGCTCATACGTCCAGGAGCCGTTGAACTACTACACCGAGGAGGCGTTCGACGACCTCGAGGCGCTGATCGAGGCGGCCCGGGACAGCCAGGTGCGCGCGCTGGTGCTCTGCGGCGGTCGTCCCGGCACGTTCATCACGCACTTCAGCGCCGAGCAGATTCTGGCCGGCCTGCGCGACCCGGCTCGACTCGTCGAACAGGGACCGGCCCGCAACCACCGCGTCACCGCCGTCACCCGGGCCCTCGGCGACCTGCCGGTGCCGGTCCTGGCCGCTATGAACGGCGACACGATGGGATTCGGGCTCGAGCTGTCGCTCGCTTGCGACTTCCGGATCGGCGAGGAGGGCGACTACCGGTACGGCTTTCCCGAGGTGCGGCTGGGGATCATCCCCGGCGGCGGAGGCACGCAGCGCCTCGCCAGGCTCGTCGGGCGGGGTGCTGCCCTGGACCTGGTCCTGCGGTCCCGGCACCTGCGGCCCCGGGAGGCCTGCGAGGCCGGGATCGCGCACGCGGTCGTCGCCGACGCCGTCGCCCGGGCGATCGAGCTCGGTCAGGAGCTTGCCGGCCTTGCCCCGCTCGCGGTGGCGATGGCCAAGCACGCGATCCTCGACGGGAGCGACCTGACGCTGCCTTCGGCGCTGGCCCTGGAGACCGACGCGAGCTTCCGGGCCAAGCTGCACCCCGGGGCCGTGACGGCTCTGGAGGAGTACGTCGCTTTGCCGATCGACCGTCGCCGGGACTGGCTGGAGCGGATCTGACCGGTGCCTGCGTCCCTCGGCGCAGGTGCGCCGACCGCCTCCCACGGAAGAAGCCGCCGCCGATGCCCTCGACCGTCGCCGACCTGCTGGCGATCCTCGTGCTGGAGACCATCGACGACGGGATCTACCGTGGTCTCGCGCCGGAGACGACGCTGCAGCGGGTCTTCGGCGGCCAGGTGTTGGCCCAGGCGCTGATGGCCACCGGAGCCGGCACCGAGACGGCCTTGATGAGGGCCGAGCGGCTGATCTGACCCGGCGGGCGTACGCCGGTCTTAATAGCGCCTGCTCGAGCTGATGCAGCGGCCGCGCCAAGCCTGACGCTCACAGCATCACGAGGCCGCCATCGTTGCTGATCGCCTGACCAGTCAGGTAGCCGGCGGTGTCCGAGAGCAGGAAGGCGATGACGCCCGCGCACTCCTCGGCGGTGGCCACCCGCCCCAGGGGCAGCCCGCCGAGGCGCAACGCAAGGACGTCGTCGGCCGTCGTGCCGCGGATGCCGGCCAGCCCGTCGAGGACTTGTTGCTGCATCGCGGTGTCGATCATCCCCGGGCAGACGGCGTTGACGCGCACATGCGGAGCGAAGGCGTACGCGAAGGAGCGGGTGATCGAGAGCACCGCGGCCTTGGACGCCGAGTAGACGGCCGTCTCGGTGTTCGCGTTCAGCCGCGCGGCCGTGGAGCTGATGTTGACGATCGCACCGCCCTCGACGAGCGTCCCGCCGATGCGCTGGGTGAGGTCCCAGGTGGCTTCCACGTTGACCTCGAACACCCGGCGCAGGTCGTCGACGGTGCACTCGGTGATCGGTTTGACCAGGATGACTCCGGCCGCGTTGACCAGGTACCTGGCACCGGCGGCTCGGCGGACCAGCGCGTGCCGCTCGCCCGGCCGGCGGAGGTCGCAGGTGAACCGCTCGACGCCCGCGACGGACTCGAGCCCGGCCGCGTCGCGGTCCACAGCGAGGACGTCGACCCCCGCGTCCCTGAGGAGCTCGGCGGTCGCGCGACCAATCCCGGATGCCGCCCCGGTCACCACGGCCCGTCCAGACACCTCGGCGCTCATGAGCTCGCTCCCGACTCGGCTGGGATTCCATCGGCCTGGCCGGGGGAATCCCCCCGTACGTCGCCCACGACGGCGTGACCAGCCAGCCGGCGTCGACTGGCGGGGTGATCCCGGTGATGGAGGCCGCGTCGTCGCCGGCCAGAAACGCGACCGCGAGCGCGACGTCGGCCGCGGGTACGAGCCGGCCAAGGGCCGCCGCAGACGCCATCAGGGCCCGGTCGCGCTCGCCGGACGTGATCACCGCCTCCATCGCCGGCGTGAGGGCGTAGCCCGGTGCCACGCAGTTGACCCGTACGCCCGACGCGCCCCACTCGGCCGCCAGGGTCGGCGGTGAGCTGTACCAGCGCAGCCTTGCCGGGACCGTCTGCGTGCAAGGGGGTGGAACGCATCGCCGTCACCGAGGCGATGGTCACGAGGCTGCCGGCGCCGAGACCGCCGAGGTCCGCGGCGACGGTGACCGCACGATCCTCGTCGAGGTCGGCGATCACGTCGAGCGCGCCCCGATCCGCCAGCACGCGCGCCGTCGCGTCGCCGATCCCGCTGGCGCCTCCGGTCACGACTGCGACCGTCCCCTTTATGGTCACGGCGTCCCTGCCTTCCCTGGCTGTCTCGCGGGTACGGCGACCGTGGCCTCGCCGCGCACGCACAGGTCCGCGTCCCGATGCTCCTCGAGCGACACGGTGACCACGAAGGTGTCGTCCTGCTGCCGGACCGCCGTCACCTCGCCCCTGACGACGAGGGTGTCCCCGGCGAAGGCCGGAGCCCGGTTCTGCCACGACAGCGACTGCAGCGTGCCCCCCGGACCGAACGACCGTAGCGCCGCGTCGGCGAGGAAGCAGGCATGCAGGTGCGACTGCACGACGACGCCGCCGAACCCCTCGCTCTGCGCGTAGGGCAGGTCGTAGTGGATGCGATGCGGGTTGGCCGTCGCAGCGCTGAACAAAAACAGCTGCGCGGAGGTGGTCTCGCGCACCTGCTCGGGGATGCGCATCCCGACGTACGGCTCGCCGCTCATCCCGCTCACCTGGCGATCAGCGTCTCGGTGCAGGTGAGCAGCAGCTGACCCTGCGCGTCGTGGAACACGGTGACCAGGACGATCAGGAGCAGGGCGCCGGAGCCACCGGTCTTGAGCGTGACGTCGCGCAGCGACGTCGATGCGGTGAACGCGGTCCCGGTCATGGCTGGACGATGGAACTCGAGCGACTGCCCGCCACCCATCAGCCGTAGGCCGTCGAGGGGCAGCCAACGCTCCTTGTCTGCGCCGGAGCCGTCAGGTCTCAGCTGGTCGAGCGCCGGGCCGCCGCTCCAGTCCAGGACGCTGGACAGCATGAGCGGCGGAGCCGGCCGCGCCGGGAAGCCGGCCGACCGTGCCGCGGCGTCGGAGAAGTAGACGGCGTCGGTCTCGCCGCTCGCGCGGGCGAAGCGCTCGACCGACCGGGTGTCGAGTACGCCTTCGAGGACGGGGCCGCTGCTGCCGACCGCCGCGCGCAGCCTCGCCAGCTTCGGCGCGAGGGCGCGGGTTATGGCGTCGCCACCGGCGGCTCGACCGAGCCGTGGTCCTCGGCGAGCGCCTTCTTCTGGATCTTGCCGACGGACGTCGTCGGGAACGAGGCCCAGAACTCGACGATGGTGGGCACCTTGAACGGGGCCAGCCGCTGCGCGCAGTACGCCTTGATGTCGTCGGCCGTCGCCGTCGCTCCGACGCGCAGGATCACGCAGGCCTTCACGGCTTCGTCGCGTACGGGATCGGGCACGGCGACCACGGCGACTGCGGCGACGTCGGGATGCTCGGCGACCACCGCCTCGACCTCGCTGGCCGACACGTTCTCGCCCGCTCGCTTGATGACGTCCTTGGCCCGGTCGACGAAGTACAGGTAGCCGACCTCGTCGCGGTAGCCGATGTCCCCGGTGTGCAGCCAGCCGTCGACGATCGTGCGGGCCGTGGCCTCCGGGTCGTCGTGGTAGCCCAGCATGATCGTCCGTCCGGGCACGCCTTCGACGATGATCTCGCCGTGCTGGCCCGGTGCTGCGTCGAGACCGGCGTCGGTCACGACCCGCACCCTCCGACCGAGCGCGGGCAGGCCGATCGACGGCCAACGGTCCGGGCCGAACACCGGCGCCACGCAGACCTCAGTCATCGTCTCGGACAGCCCGTACCCGTTGATCAGCCGCATGCCGAAGCGCTCCTCGAACGCCGAGCGCTCGGCGTCGGTGACGTTGATCGCGTACGACACCCGCCGCACTTCGTGGGTCCGGTCGAGGTCGGTGGGCGGCTGCTCCAGCAGGGTGCGGACGAGCATCGCCACGAGGCTGGTGTGCGTCGCACGATGCGCGCGCAGGAGGGGGACGAAGCGGCTGGCGGAGTATCTCGAGCCGAGGATCAGCGTCCCGTTGGCCGTGAGGGCGTTGAGCATGCTGAGCGACTGGGCGTTGACGTGGAACAGCGGCAGGCAGGTCAAGAAGCGGTCGGTCTCGTCCATGTGCAGCCCGCGGGCCGTGCGCTCGCCCGACCACAGCCAGTTCGCGTGCGTGAGCACAACGCCGCGCGGGCTCGCGGTTGTGCCCGACGTGAACAAAATCTCCAGTGGTGCGGTGCTCTCGACGGGCGAGGGTGCGACAGCGGCCGCGTCGGCCAGCTCGGCGTACGCCAGCCAGCCCGGTTCGTCGGCCGTACCGACCAGGACGCCGAGCATGGGAGCGTCCGCCCGGGCCTTGTCGACCATCTCTGCGAACGCCGGCGACGAGACGACGAGCCTCGCGTCGGACCCCCGCAGGACGTGGGCGAGCTCGCGCTCGGTGTTGGCCGTGTTCGACGGCACCGCGACGGCGCCGAGCCACGCACAGGCGAACAGCAGGACGACGTACTCGCAGCCGTTGTCCAGGTGGACGACGACCGAGTCGCCGCGAGCGACGCCGTTCCTCCCCAGCCCGCCGGCCACCTTCGCGACGGCCTGGGTGAAGTCCTCGTAGGTCAGCGAACGGACCCGGCCCAGCCCGTCGTCGTCGACCAGCCACTCCTTGCCGGGTCGGCGCTCGGTGCGTTCCAGCAGGAGGTCCGGGACCGTTCGGTCGCCGACGAGGTCAACGGGCACGCTGGGCCACCTCGTCGACGAGGATCGGGACACCGATCACCAGCGTGTGGACCCCGAGCACAGCGGCCAGCTGCAGCACCTCGAGCACGTCGCGTACCCCCGCTCCGGCTCGCAGCGCCCGGCGGATGTGGACGCGGGCGCGGACGGGATCGGCATGCGTGACCGAGGCGTTCGCGGCGAGCAGCACCAACTGCACGGTCGCCTCGTCCAGCGCACCCGACGAGGTCGCGGCATCCACCAGGGCCAGCGTCGTCGCGACGTAGTCGGGATCGATCGCGGCGAGCGCTCGCAATCCGGGTGACCAGCCGCCGTAGCGCACCTCGAAGTCGAGCGCGAGCGCGTCGAGGCGGTCCTCGTCACCGGCGGCCGGACCCGTCCCGAGGCCGAGCGCCTGCGCCTCATCCAGCAGCAGGGCGGCGCCGAACGGGCCCGACTCGAGCCCGATCAGCGTGCACAGCTCGAGGACCTCCATGATCTCGGCCTCGCTGGCGCCCAGCGCCAGCGCGTTCCGGATGTGGATCCGCAGGCCCGGCTCGTACAGGTGGGTCGTGACGGCGTCGACCGCGACGTAGAGGAGCTCCTTGACCTTGGGGGTGAGTGCCCCGGTACGCCAGGGCACCTCCGAGAAGCGCAGGTAGGCCTCGAAGTAGTCGGGGTCGAGGTCGAGGACGGAGTCCCACAGCGGCGACCAGTAGCCGCGGACGCGCTCGAACTCAGCCCGCAGGGTGGCGCGCCGCTGACCGTCGTCCCGCTGGCTCATCCCGCCTCCTCGCGCCGGCTCGACGGGCGCGGACCGGTCGCTCGCCCACCAACTGGTTGATAGGCTATAAGGTCGAACGGCCCGGCGAGCAGGAGGAGCGGCATGGACTTCGCCCTCGCTGACGAGGAACGGCAGTTCGTGGACGTCGTGCGCAGCTTCCGCGAGACGCACCTGACCCCGCACGAGCGCGACTTCCTGCTGGCCGGTGGCCTCGACCTCACCGTCCGCCTGGACCTGGAGCAGCGCGCCCGCGACCTCGGCCTGTGGGCGCTGGAGGTGCCGGAGGAGGACGGCGGGCAGGGCATCTCGACCTTCCTCAGCGTGCTGGTGTTGGAGGAGCTGTACCGCTCGCCGATGATGTTCGAGTTCGGCGGGATGCCGGAGCCCGCCCTCGCGTGGTGCACCCCGGAGCAGCGGGCCGACTACGTCCAAGGGGTCGTCGACGGGCGCCGGCGCAGCTGCTACGCGTTTACCGAGCCGGACGCCGGGTCGGACCTTGGCGCGTTGCGCACCGAGGCCGTTGCCGACGGCGACACCTTCGTCATCAACGGGACCAAGATGTTCATCTCGCACGCCGACCGGGCCGACTTCATCATCTTGTTCGCGTCCACCGACCGCTCGCTCGGGGCGAAGGGGATCAGCTGCTTCCTCGTCGACATGGACGCTCCGGGCGTTACGCTCTCCCGCGAGATCGCGACGATGGGCGACGACTGGGCTCCGCACGAGATCCTGTTCACCGACGCCGTCGTGCCGCGTACCGCCTTGCTGGGCGCCCTGAACGACGGCTGGCGGATCGCCAACGACCAGCTCAGCCACGGCCGCATCCGGATCGCCGCCTACCAGCTGGGCATCGCGCAGCGCTGCCTCGACGAGGCGATCGCGTGGGCGCAGACCCGAATCACCTGGGGCAAGCCCATCGCCTCGCGCCAGGCCGTCCAGTTCATGATCGCCGACTCGGTGGTCGAGCTGGAGGCCGCCAGGCTGCTCGTCTACCGGGCCGCCTGGCTCGCCGACCGGCACACGGGCTCGCGCACCGAAGCGTTCGCCGCCAAGTTGTTCGCGACCGAGATGGCCCAGCGGGTGAGCGACCGGGCGCTGCAGATCCTCGGCGGCATGGGCTACGCGCGCGAGTCCGTGGTGCAGAGCTACTTCCGCCAGGTCCGCCTCTGGCGCATCGGGCACGGCACGTCCGAGATCCATCGCTGGATGATCGCGCGGGACGTGCTCGGTCCCTCCGCGTCCGCCTAGCCAGTGACCGTCCAGCCGGCGATCCTCGTCGAGGGTGTCGACCTGGTCGCGCTGTACGCCACGATGGTCCGCATCCGGGAGTTCGAACAGGCGGCGGGCCGCCTGTATCGCGGGGGCGAGATCCCCGGCTTCGTGCACCTCGCGATTGGTCAGGAGGCATCGGCCGTCGGGGCCACCGTTCACCTGCGCGCCGACGACGTGATCACGTCGACCCACCGCGGGCACGGTCACGCCCTGGCCCGCGGCCTCACCCCGTACGAGATGTTCGCCGAGCTGATGGGGCGCGTCGACGGGGTTTGCCGGGGCCGTGGTGGCTCGATGCACATAGCCGACCCGTCCCGCGGCATCCTCGGCGCGAACGGCATCGTCGGAGCCGGCATGCCCATCGCCGGTGGCGCGGCGCTCGCCGCCCGGCTGCGGGCGACGGACTCTGTGGCCCTGGCCTTCCTCGGCGACGGCGCGCTCAGCACCGGCGCGTTCCACGAGGCGGCGAACCTGGCGTCGCTGTGGGCGCTGCCGCTCGTCCTGTTCTGCGAGAACAACCGGTTCGCCGAGTTCTCGTCGTTCGAGGAGACGCAACCGGTCTCCGTGGAGCGACGCGCCGAGGGGCTGGGACTCGGCTTCGAGTCGGTCGACGGGAACGACGTGGTCGCGGTGTCGTCGTGCATGCGGGCCGTGCTCGATCGCGTCCGCGCCGGCCGCGGGCCGGTGCTCGTGGAGGCCGTGACGAGCCGCGGCGGCGGCCACTACGAGGGCGACCCCCAGCTCTATCGCGGCACCGAGGCACCCGGCGGGCCGCCAGTGAAGGACCCGCTGGACGTCGCGCGGGAGCGGCTGCTCGGCCTGGGCGCGACTGCCGAGCTGCTGGGCTCGATCGATCGGCGGGTGGCGGAGGAGATCGCCGAAGCGGTGACGGCGGCCCGCCGCTCGGAGGCACCCGATGCGGCCGACCTCGCGGACGGGGTGTTCTCCACCGGCACCGGCACCGGCACCGGCATCGGCGGGCGCAGCGTCGCGACGGTCGAGGTGGCGACTGTCGCCGATGAGGTCGCGACATGGAAGTACTTCGAGGCGGTGCACGCCGCCCTGGATGCCTCCCTCGCGCAGGACCCGTCGGTGTT
>JANLPD010000306.1:0-7603 GCA_031367045.1 Frankiales bacterium
TAACAGGGGAACCGGCGGCCATCGCAGCTGGGATCCACCAACCGTCCGGTAGAGTTGCGCCTCCAAGAGGGAAGCGATGCACCACGCCAACCAGGCCCTCACCGAAGGACGGTCCCAGGGCCTCGAAGAGGCCCTGGCCGACAAGGGTTGGTGCCGCTGACCTGAGCATGGCCGCCACCAGGCGGTCCGCTCGGCCAGGCCGCCACGGGTCAATTCCGGCGGCTGGCGATGAACCGGTTGTATTCGCCCAGCCCGCCGCCGTTCACGGTTGCCGCGGAAGGCCAGAACTCGGATGTGAGTCAGCCTGCTGGAGTCTCGTCCCGATCGCCGAAGAACTGGTGAAGTTCTTGTTCGTTTAGTCCCCAGTCGGTCAGACCGAGTGGTCGCAGCTCCTGTTGACGCGATGGTCCAGGCGCCGGTGTACGGGAGAAACGGGGGGCGACACCTGGTTGCAGGACGCCATCCACTTCTACGGTGACGCCCCGGATCGCGAGATGGGGGTGTTGACCGGCTTCGTGCAGATGGAGGACTGGGGTCACGCAGGCAGAGCGGCGCTCGAATAGCGCGGCCCATTCGTCGCGATTGCGTGTCACGAAGGTCTGCGCCAACTGTCGGCGGAGTTCGGGCCAGGCTGCCGTGTCGAACTGCTCTGGGGCGTCTTTCAGCTCAAGTGCGTCCAGCAAGTCAGCAAAGAACTGCGGTTCAAGGGCGCCGACCGCGACGTATTCACCATCGGCGCATTCGTAGGTGTCGTAGAAAGGGGCGCCGCCGTCGAGGAGGTTTGTCCCGCGGTCACCGGACCAACCGTCACCAGCAAGCATGCCGTAGAACATCGTCATCATGGACGTGACGCCGTCGACCATCGCTGCGTCGACCACCTGGCCCCGTCCGCTCACTGTGCGCTCGAAGAGGGCGGCGAGGACTCCAACAACGCAAAAGAGCGCGCCGCCACCGAAGTCGGCGACCAGGTTTAGTGGCGGGACCGGCTTGCGCGATGGCTCCCCGATGGCGGCAAGCGCGCCGGTCAGCCCGACGTAGTTGATGTCGTGGCCGACGTGGTCTGCCCAGGGTCCGTCCTGACCCCATCCCGTCATGCGGGCGTAGACGAGCCGGGGATTGCGCGCAAGGCAGACGTCAGGTCCGATGCCGAGGCGCTCGGTGACCCCTGGCCTGTTGCCCTCGACCAGCACGTCCGCCGCCTCGACCAGACGCAATACGGCCGACGCGGCGCCGGGTGTCTTCAGGTCGAGTGTCAATGATCGACGTCCCCGCGCGAGCAGGTCGGGCCCGGGGAGGGGAACGAGGACCCCACTAGGTCGGTTCACGCGAAGCACGTCGGCGCCGAGATCCGCGAGCAGCATGCATGCGTAAGGTCCGGGTCCGATGCCGGCGAGCTCGAGAACTCTGAGCCCGTGGAGCGGCCCCGTCATGAGGTCTCCCTACGGAAAGGAGAACTCGGATGAGCTGCCAGGGCGAGCGTCAGAAGTCGAGGTCGACCGGTTCGATGCCCTGAGAGGCGCAGTAGTCGTGATAGGTCTTCGTGTGCTGGAGGACGTCGTCGAAGCCGATGACGTGGTCGTCGTCGTCCAAGTAGAACAGCGGGCCCTCGAGCTGGAAGAAGGAGATGGTCCCCTCGGGGTTGCTCACGAGGGTGTGGATGTCGCCGGGCGGCTCGAAAATGAGCATCCCCTTGCGGGCTACCCAGTCACGCTCGCGGTAGTACCAGCTGCCTTCCAGGACGAAACCAGTGACGGCAGAGCCGTGGTAGTGCCGGTTGAGCACCCCTCCGCCATCGACGCGGGTCAAGTTGGCCCACAGACCCGTCCTTCGGTTCAGCCGCAGCGGCTTGACCGCGATGCCCTCCGCGTAGGGCACCCAGGGGATGTCGTCAGGGTTGATGACGCGCTCGCCCACAGTCAGGGCGCTCAGCGCCTGCAACCCAAAGGGGTCGAGGACCGGGGTAGTCGTTGTCGTCATGGAAAACAACCTAACGTCCGGTAGGTTGCCGGGTCAAGAGGTCTGGCCGAGCATTTCGGACTCGAGGGCGTGGCCTGTTCGGGGGGCCGGCTTCTCACATCAGAGCGACGGCTAGCTCCGGCTCGGTAGCCCCCCGCACCTCGTCGACGGTCACTCCAGGGGCCGTCTCCCGCAGGATCAGCCCGTCAGGGGAGACGTCGATGACGGCGAGGTCGGTGATGATGCGCTGGATGCAGCGCTGACCGGTCAGCGGCAGGGAGCACTCGCGCACGATCTTGTAGCCGCCGCCCTTCGCGGTGTGCTCCATCATCACCAGCACCCGCTTGGCGCCGTGGACCAAATCCATCGCGCCACCCATCCCCTTGACCATCTTCCCGGGGATCATCCAGTTTGCGAGGTCGCCGTTCTCGGCGACCTGCATCGCGCCGAGCACAGCAACGTCGACGTGCCCGCCGCGGATCATCGCGAACGACAGCGCAGAGTCGAAGTACGACGCCCCGGGCAGCACTGTCACGGTCTCCTTGCCGGCGTTGATCAGGTCCGGGTCGACCGCGTCCTCGGTCGGATAGGGACCGACGCCGAGCACGCCGTTCTCGGTCTGCAGCACGACGTGCACACCCGCCGGCACGTAGTTCGGTACCAGCGTCGGCAGCCCGATCCCCAGGTTGACGTACTGACCGTCGGACAGCTCCCGGGCCACCCGAGCGGCCAGCTGCTCACGCGTCAGCACGCGACACCGTCCGCTTCTCGATGCGCTTCTCGACGTCGGGCACCAGCACCACGCGCTGCACGAAGATCCCGGGCGTGTGCACCGTCATCGGGTCGAGCTGGCCCGGCTCGACCAGCTCTTCGACCTCGGCGATCGTGATGCGGCCGGCCGCGGCACACAGCGGGTTGAAGTTCTGCGCGCTCTTCTCATAGACGAGGTTGCCGTGCCGGTCGCCGTAGCGCGCATGCACCAGGGCGAAGTCGCACCGGATCGCGCGCTCCATGACGTACGGCGTGCCGTCGAACTCGCGTACCTCCTTGGCGGGTGAGGACAGCGAGATGCCGCCGCTCCCGTCGTACCGCCACGGCAGTCCGCCCTCCGCGACCTGCGTCCCGACACCGGCCGGGGTGAAGAACGCCGGGATGCCCGCACCACCAGCCCGCAGCCGCTCGGCCAGCGTGCCCTGCGGCACCAGCTCGACCTCGAGCTCGCCTGAAAGGAACTGCCGCTCGAACTCCTTGTTCTCCCCGACGTACGACCCGGTCGTACGTCGGATCCGCTTCGCGGACAACAGCACCCCGAGGCCCCAGTTGTCGACTCCGCAGTTGTTGCTGACCGTCGCCAGCGCGTCAACACCCAAAGCAAGCAGCGCCTCGATCAGTGCGGTCGGGATCCCGCACAGCCCGAACCCACCAACAGCCAGCGACGAACCCGAAGGCACGTCCGCGACGGCCTCGGCGGCGCTTCCGACAACCTTGTCCATGCATGTCCTCCCCTGTCGTGTGAGCCGGTCAACGACCTTCGAACGTGGGCGTGGTCTTCGAGCTGGAAGCCCCTTTCGCGACCACATGATCGGCCGTCGTGCACAGTACCGCCTGCCCGAAGGCATCTTCGCCGACATCTCTGCCAGGCTCGAATGCAGGGAATGCGCCAGCATCCGCTTCGCCAGACCCAGCGCAACCGTCGGGCCCGAGGGCAGCTCGGTGGGCCAGTTGGTGTGCGGCTCCCGGCAAATCCTCGGAGGGAAGGGCGGGCCGGCCTCGACTTCACTGCTGGTCCAGAGCGCCGCCATCACCATCGGACTGTCGCTTGACTTAGGGTTCCGGCACCCTTAGCGTCCACAATCAAACGATCGATTGTTTGGAACAGCCGTACGAACGGTCCGCCGATGCAGCGTCGGTGGCCGCTGCGATGCGGTCACCAAGCGGAAGAGGTCAACGAGGTGCTGCACGTCCAGCACGAGGGCGCTGTGCTAACGGCGACGCTCGACACCCCGCCAGCCAACGCTCTGGACCGCCAGGAGCTGACTGCTCTCGGCGACCTCATACGTCGGGTGGACGACGACCCGGGTGGCATCCGCGCGCTGGTGATCCGCGGTGGCGACCGCTTCTTCAGTGGCGGGGTCAGCATCAACATGATCTCCGAAAGCGCGAGCCGCTCAGATGGAGCCGATGCAGTTGGGGACTTCGGCTCCGAGTTGCAGGCGGTCCTGAACGCTCTCGAAAAACTGTCTGTGCCGACAGTTGCGGCCATGCGAGGCTCGGCTGTCGGAGGCGGGCTGGAGCTCGCGCTTGCGTGCGATCTGCGTGTTGCGGGCGTGCAGTCTTCCTATGGTCTGCCCGAAAGTAAGCTCGGTTTGATTCCGGGTGGTGGTGGGACGCAGCGGCTGACAGAAGTTGCCGGCCGGGGCACGGCGTTGCGGCTTATCCTGCTGGGCGAGCTGGTCAGCGGCGCCGAGGCTGAGCGTCTCGGGATCGTCCAGTGGTCGTGCCCCAACGACGCCGTCGACGATTTCGCCGTTGCCCTTGCCACGCGGATCGCGGACCTCAGCCCAACAGCTCTGGCAGCGGCGAAACGCTGCATTGCCGTGGCTCGAAGTGAGCACGGGTTCGCTCTCGAGGTCCAGGAGACCCGGACCCTGCTTACCCAGAATGAAACGCAGGACCGGCTGGAGCGTTTCCTGTCCGGTTCCCGACAGGATCGAGATGCGCAGTGACGAGCTCCGAAAAGTCCGTAGCAGTGGTGACGGGAGGCGGCGCAGGTATCGGACGTGCGATCGCCATCGGTCTTGCAGCGGAGGGCAGGACTGTGGCCGTACTCGACCGTCGCGAGGACCTAGCGCAGGAGACAGCGCAGGAGATCCAGGCTAGTGGCGGGGAAGCGGACGCGTTCTTCGTCGATATCTCGGAGATGGACTCGGTGACCGCCGCGCGTGACCAGGTCGTGGCCAGGTACGGCCCAGCCCAGGTGCTGGTCAACAACGCCGGGTGGGAGGAGATCCATCGCTTCATGGACACCGACAGCGACTTCTGGCAGAAGATCCTGGGCATCAACCTGCTGGGACCGATCGCCGTGTCGCACGCCTTCCTGCAAGGGATGATCGAAGCTGGAAACGGCGGCCGCGTCGTCAACATATCCAGCGACGCCGGACGGGTAGGCAGCTCGGGCGAGGTTGCGTACTCGGGCGCCAAAGGAGGCGTGATCGGCTTCACCAAGGCTCTGGCCCGTGAAGTGATCCGCTACCAGATCACATCGAACTGCGTCTGCCCAGGACCCACGGACACTCCGCTGCTGCGCGAAGCACCCAAGAAGCTGACGGACGCGCTGAAGAAGGCCATTCCGGCGCGTCGCCTGGCCAAGCCGGAGGAGATCATGCACGCCGTGCGCTTCTTCGCCAGCGAGGACAGCGCCTATATCACCGGCCAGACGCTCAGCGTCAGCGGCGGCCTGACGATGGCTTGACGGCGCGCCCGACCCCACCGACAACGATGCCGAGGAGATGGAAATGACCACCGCAGGTACCGACTACACCGACATCACCTATGAGGTTGACGAGGCCGCGGCGATCATCACGATCAACCGTCCGGCGCGCTACAACGCCTTCCGGGGACGGACCATTGACGAGCTGGTGCACGCATTTCGTCGCGCGTGGGCGGACCGTGACGTCCGCTGCATCATCTGGACGGGTGCGGGTGACAAGGCGTTCTGCGCAGGCGGCGACGTAAAGCAGCGTGCCGAGACGGGTGACTACGGCCCGACCAAGGACGGCATACTCGACAGCGACTACCTTCACCGTCTTATCCGAGACGTGCCCAAGCCCGTGATTGCCGCTGTCAACGGGGCAGCGATCGGAGGCGGGCACGTCTTCCACGTGCTGTGTGACATCAGCATCGCCGCCGAGCACGCCACGTTCGGCCAGGCCGGCCCGCGAGTCGGCTCGTTCGACGCCGGCTTCGGTACGACCTACCTGGCTCGGGTCGTCGGGCAGAAGCGGGCTCGAGAGATCTGGTATTTCTGCCGCCAGTACTCTGCGGCCCAAGCGCTCGACTGGGGGCTGGTCAACAAGGTGGTGCCTGGTCCGGAGCTGATGGACGAGGCCAAGGCGTGGGCGCGCGAGATAGCGGTCATGAGCCCGACCGCGATCCGTTTCCTCAAGGCGTCGTTCAACGCGGACAGCGACCACCAGTCGGGCTTCGAGAAGATGGCGAACGCCGGTCTCGACCTGTTCGTCAACAGCGACGAGGGCCGTGAGGGCGCTGCGGCCTTCTCCGAGAAGCGGCCCCCGGACTTCGGTCGGTACATCAATTGAGTCCTTTTCCGGTCCGTTGCCTGTTGCGGCCAGCGCGCCACTTGGGTAATACCGTGCGGGCGACAAGGATGGCGAGATGAACTTCGACTTCGACACCGATACCGAGGCCTTCCGCCAGCATCTGAGGACCTTCGCGCGGGTCCAACTCGCGCCGCACTACCAGTCCGATGACCGCGAGGGGCGCTTCCACGCCGGCTTGCAAAAGCAGCTAGCCGAGCTCGGTCTGTTCGGTCTGCTCATCCCGGAGCACCTTGGCGGTCAGGGTGCCGGCTATATCACGTCGGGCGTCGCATGTGAGGAGATCGCGCGGGCCGACTTCAACGCCGGCTGGCTCATCACGAACGCACTGCTGCTGAGCGATATCCTCAACACTCACGGCACTGACGAGCAGAAGAAGCGCTGGCTCCCGCCGATCGCGTCAGGTGAGCAGGTACCGGCCGTCTGCCTTACCGAACCCGGCCACGGCACGGACGCGAGTGCACTCGAGATGAGAGCCGAGCGGGACGGCGACGGCTGGCGGTTGACTGGCGAGAAGACCTCAATCTCACTGGGAATGCACGCGGAATTCGCCCTGGTTTTCGCCAGAACCGGTGGCCCCGGCGCTGGCGGGATCAGCGGCTTCTACGTGCCACTGACCTCCAAAGAAGTGAGTCGCACGGCATTCCGTGACATCGGCGGGCGCGCGATCGGACGGGCCTCCATCCATTTCGACGGTCTGCCGGTCCAAGCGCAAGACATGCTCGGCGCAGAGGGTAAAGGCTTCGTCACGGTGATGCAGGGCTTTGACTACTCGCGGGCCCTGATCGCTCTCCTGTGCATCGGCAGCGGTCAAGCGTCTATTGACGAGGCCCTCGAGTACTCGAAGCAGCGGCACGCCTTCGGCCAGCCCATTGGCAAGTTCCAGGGCGTCGCTTTTCCGCTGGTGGAGTATGCGACCCACCTGCGGGCGGCCCGGTTGCTGTCTTACGAGGTGCTCTGGCGCAAGGACAAGGGTCTGCCGCATACGATGGAAGGCGCCATGGTGAAGTGGTGGGCGCCCCGACTCGCCGTGGACGCGGCACACCAGGCGTTGCTGACGTTCGGTCAGTTGGGTTACTCCGAGGAGTTCCCGCACGGCCAGCGGATGCGCGACATCATGGGCATGGAGATCGGCGACGGCACCGCTCAGGTCGCCAAGCTTGTGGTGGCCCGGCAGTTGCTCGGCCGGGCATCCGCTCCGTAGCCGTTTGGCCCTCGCCCGCATTGCGGCGGCGGCGAGGTCGGGCGAAGTCGCCCTAGGGCCTCGTGTCGGTAACCCGTGATCGCATGGTGTCGCGGGAGTATGTGGC
>JANLPD010000312.1:0-4646 GCA_031367045.1 Frankiales bacterium
GGTCAGCCGGGGCAAGACCCGCGGCTCGGACCAGCGCGGCGTCTACAACGTCATCTATGCCTACGCAGACGAGACGGTCGGCCTGGCTGCCGGAGCGCTGGCCGTCCGCATCGTCAACCACCTCGTACAGGCCGAGCCGGAGTTCGACCCTGTTGTCGAGGTCGAGGCGGTGTTGCTGCTGGCCCAACGAGCTGCCTTCGGCCCGTCGACTCAGTCACTCGTCGATGAGGCGGCGTCGCGCGACATTCCGTGGATGCGGCTGAACTCCGGCTCCCTCGTGCAGCTCGGGCAGGGCGTCCATGCCCAACGGATCCGGGCGACGATGACGTCGCAGACCGGCTCGCTGGCGGTCGACATCGCCGGCGACAAGGAGATGACGCTCCAGCTGCTCGCGGCCGCCGGCCTCCCGGTCCCCCGGTCCAAGGCGGTACGCACGCTGGACGGCGCGGTAGAGGTGGCCCACCGGCTCGGCTTTCCCGTGGTGGCCAAGCCGCTCGACGGCAACCACGGCCGCGGCGTTGGCCTGGACCTGCGCGACGATGCTGCGCTGGCCAGGGCCTTCGAGGTCGCCCAGCACGAGTCCCGTCGCGGCTGGGTTATCGTGGAGAGCTACCTCGTCGGCAGTGACTACCGCTTCCTCGTCGTGGGTGGCCGGATGGTCGCGGTCGCCGAACGGGTCCCGGCGCACGTCGTCGGCGACGGGGTGCACACCGTCACCGAGCTGGTCGAGACGACCAATGCGGACCCGCGCCGGGGCGTCGGCCACGAGAAGGTCCTGACCCGCATCACCCTGGACGGTGCGGCCGAGGAGCTGGTCCGCAGCCAGGGCTTCGGGCTCGCCGACGTCCCGCCGACCGGGACCACCGTCAAGCTCACCTTGACGGCCAACATGTCCACCGGTGGCGTCTCCATCGACCGGACCATGGAGGCCCACCCGGACAACGTCGAGATCGCCGAGGAGGCTGCTCGCGTCGTCGGCCTCGACGTCGCCGGCATCGACTTCATGGCCGTCGACATCGCCGACCCCGTCCGGGAGGCCGGCGGTGGGATCGTCGAGGTCAATGCCGCCCCGGGCTTTCGGATGCACACCAACCCGACCATCGGCGAGCCGCAGTACGTCGCCAAGCCGGTGATAGACCTGCTCTTTCCCCCAGGCACACCCAGCCGGATCCCGATCGTTGCGATCACCGGGACCAACGGCAAGACAACGACCTCGCGCATGATTGCCCACATCTTCAAAGGGCTCGGGCGCAAGGTGGGCATGACCTCGACCGACGGCATCGTCATCGACGAGCGGCTCGTCATCCGCGGGGACGCCAGCGGCCCCAAGAGCGCGCGCATGGTGCTGCAGAACCCACGCGTCGACTTCGCCGTCTTCGAGGTCGCCCGCGGCGGCCTGCTGCGCGAAGGCCTCGGCTACGAGCGCAACGACGTCGGCGTCGTCCTCAACGTCGCCGCCGACCACCTCGGGCTAGGCGGCATCAACACGGTGGAGCAGCTCGCCAGGGTCAAGCGCGTGGTAGTGGAGGCGGTCCCTCGTAGCGGCTTCGGCGTGCTCAACGCAGATGACCCGCTGGTCGCCGACATGGCCCGGGCCTGCTCGGGTGAGGTCGTCTGGTTCACCATGAGCCAGCCCGGCACCCCAGAGTGGCAGCGGGTGGACGACCACTGCCGCCGCGGCGGGCGCGCCGTCCTGCTCGAGCGCAGCGAGCTCGGCGACATGATCCTGATCCGGCACGGACGTCGGTCCATGCAGCTGGCCTGGACCCACCTGCTCCCCTCGACCTTCGGCGGCAAGGCCGTCATGAACGTGCAGAACTCCATGGCCGCCGCCGCTGCGGCCTTCGCCGCAGGCGCTTCCCTGCACGACATCCGGCAAGGCCTGCGCAGCTTCACCACGTCCTACTACCTGGCGCCCGGCCGGCTCAACGTCACCGAGATCGACGGCATCACCGTCGTCGTCGACTACTGCCACAACGCGGCCGGCATGCGGCTGCTCGGTGATTTCGTGGACAAGCTCACCGACCAGGCGCCCGACGACCTGATGCGCCACCGGCGGATCGGCGTGGTGGCGACCGCCGGCGACCGGCGCGACGAAGACATGCGCGAGCTTGGCGCGGTCGCCGCCCGCCACTTCGACATCCTCGTCGTCCGGGAGGACAAGCGGCTTCGTGGCCGCACCCCCGGCGAGGGCGCCTCGCTCGTCGAGGAGGGAGCGCGCGCAGCCATGGAGGCCGGCGGGCGTTGCCGGGTCGTCGATCAGGTCCGCGACGAGATCGAGGCCTCGCGGCACGCCCTCGACCTGGCTGGTCCCGGCGACCTCGTCGTGCTGTGCGCCGACAGCCACACCGCCGTCTGGTCAGAGATCCAGGAGCGCTCGCACCGGGCCCAGGCCGGCACCCGGGCCGACGCCGTCGGCGACCCTGACCTCTAGCCAGAAGGCGGGCTCATAGCCGGCTGGCCGCCCTCTTCGCCAACGTGATGGCTTGGTCTTTCACAGTTCAGGCGGTCTACTCCCAGTGACCGGAAAAGCGGGGCTGCCGGACTGCGAAGGGGATTGCGGTGTGTCGGCGTTAGGCTGGACGACCTGGGGAGAAGGCGATCTCCGGGCCGTCGCGACGACTGGATCGAGGGCTCGCCATGACAGCTCGGATCGATGCTGACCAGACCGCTGGTGACCTGACGCTGCACACGGGTCGGGCCGGGCTCGGCAGCAAGGTGGGGCACGACCTGACGCTGCGGGTCGGGCAGTGGTCCGCCCAAGCCGGGCTCGATGACGCCGGCAACGTCACCAGCCTTCGGGTGGTCGCGGTGCTGAGCTCACTGGAGGTGGTTCGCGGTGACGGTGGGCTCAAGCCGCTCAGCGACAAGGACAAGGCCACGATCCTTGACAATGCCGCCGGCGCGATGAAAGCCAAGGCCCATCCTGAGATGATCTTCGAGGCGGCTGACCTGCAGCTGGCTTCGGGGGACGCTCGGGCCGCCGGACAGATTTCCCTCGCCGGGGTCACCAGGCCCGCGGCAGTGGATCTGGTCATCGCCCGCGACGGCAATCGAGTGAGCGTGCAGGCGCACGCCGAGCTCGTGCAGAGCGACTTCGGGATCAAGCCCTACAGCGGCATGCTGGGTGCCCTCAAGGTCCGCGACATGGTGGAGGTTCGGGCCCAGCTCACCGTCTTGACGCAGTGACCCTCGCGCGCACCTGACCGGCGTTCATCGGCCGTCCGCCGGCAGCTGCGAGCAGGTCCTGGCAGCCGGCCCGCTGCGCATGGCACATCAGCGCCACGACGTCACCAGGAGCCCGGCCGGATAGGGCCGCGGACAGTGCCGACACCTCATCGTCGTACGCCGGGATGCTCTGCCCCGCACCCTCGCGCAGCAGGCTGACCATCTGCCCGGCCGGCCGCCCCCGCAGGTAGCCGGCCTTCTGGGCGATCACGACCTCGTCCGAACCGTGCGCCGCGAGGTGGCCCATCTCCCGGATCTGCGCGTCGAGCCGGTCCCCAGCGGCGCCGAGGACGGTCACGATGCGCCCACCCGGGAGCCGCAGCCCGGCCACGACGGCGAGCAGGGCGGCCAGGCTCTCCTCGTTGTGCGCCAGGTCCAGGGCCACAACCGTGCCGTCAACGTCCCAGAGGTTCATCCGCCCGGGGTTCTGCTCGGCGCCAAAGGTCCTCAGGCCGGCCAGGACGGCCGCCAGCGGAAGGCCGACAGCGAGGCCGGCTGCCGTCGCCGCCAAGGCGTTGGCGGTGTCGTGCCGCGAGAGCCCGCACAGCGTCATCGGCACGTCGGCGAGCGGCACCAGCGGCTCAACAACGCCGCGCTCGGCCAGCAGCGTGATCTGGTCGTCGAGGACGGTCATGACCCGTCCATGCTCGCCCAGTGCGGTGCGCACCCCGGGCGCCTCCGGGTCGAGCGAGAACACCCATAGGCGGCCCCGCGACGACGTGCGCATCGCGAGCACCCGCGGGTCCTGCGCGTTGAGGACGCACCAGCCGGTTTCGCGGGTAATGCGGGGGACGACGGCCTTGACCTCGGCCAGGTCGTCGATCGTGTGCACGCCCTGCAGGCCGAGGTGGTCGGCCCCGACGTTAGTGACGACCGAGACGTCGTTCCAGAGGGCGCCCGCGCCGCGCAGCAGCAAGCCCCCTCGAGCGGTCTCGAGAACGGCAAGCTGGACGGCCGGGTCGGCGAGGACGCAGCCCGCACCGCCGTACCCGCTCCAGTCCCCCTCCTGCACCTGCCCACCGTCCACGAAGACGCCGTCGGTGCTCGACCAGCCGGTGACGTTGCCGGCGCACCGCGACATGTGGGCGATCAGGCGGGTGGTCGTCGTCTTGCCGTTGGTGCCGGTGACGGCGACGACGGGGATGCGCGGCCGCGGCGTGGTGGGCCCCGGACCGGGGTCCTCCGAGAGGATGTCGCCGACCGCCGCCGCGAGCGGGCGGCCCGCCAGCACGGCAGCCAGGGCGATGCCCAGAGCGCGTGCCCGCCCGCGGCGGCGCCAGGGAAAGACGACGGTGAGCTCGCCAGCCTCCGGGCCGTTGCGGGTCCGGACGGCGAGCCGGGTCGTCCCCGTTGCGGCCGCAAGGCGCCGGGTCACCTTCGCCAGCAGGCGGGCGACGGCGCGCGCCCGCACCTCGCTG
>JANLPD010000347.1:0-3298 GCA_031367045.1 Frankiales bacterium
CCGATCCCGGGCACAATCGCGGACTACGCCCCTTGTGCGCGGAACACAAGTCCTCAGCGGTCCCCCGTGGCCGCGCCGACCCCCTTGAGGTAGATGGTGGCGCCGCAGAAGAGGTGACTCGTCGCGGTCGAGGCGAGAGCGACCATCAGCCAGCTGCAGAGCAAGCCTCCGCCGAGGGGCAGGACCAGCCGGGTCGCGACACCGATGCTCGCGTAGTTCGGTGTGTCAACGACGAATGCCCCCGCGAAGGCGTGGTTGTTCGTCGTCAGCTGGGTGATTGCGAGCAGCAGCTCGCGGGTGCCCAGCGCGAGTGCACCGAAGATGAGTCCGACGGCTGCCGCAAGCATCAGGTCGGCAAGGGCGAGGCGCACAGCCGGGCGGGAGTGCCGCTCCGCCACTGCTGCGTCTACGACGGCCTTTCCGGTGGTCGGCGTCGCTGGTCTGTTTGCAGGAGGGTGCGGAAGCCAGCGTCAGCGGCGGGCGAACATGTGGATCACGCTGGCCACGTTGTCGCGGCCATGCCAACCACCTGCGTTCTGGGTCAGCGCAACGCGCACATCGGGCACCTGCCGGCGCCCCGCCGTCCCACGCAGCTGCAGAACGGCCTCAACGATCTGAGCCAGGCCCGTTGCCCCGATGGGGTGCCCCCGGGCGAGCAACCCTCCACTCGTGTTGACCGGGATCCGGCCACCGAGCTCGGTGGTGCCGCTCCGGATCAAGCCGGCTCCCGCACCCGGTGCAGCAAGGCCCAGCTGTTCGTAGAGGACAAGCTCTGCCGACGCCGCCGCATCATGGACCTCGACGCAGTCGAGGTCGTCAGGGCCAATGCCTGCCAACTCGAACGCCGCGTCTGCGGCCAGGGCCGTGACACCGCGATCGCCGTCCAGAGCCGCCGAACGCACGACCGAAGCGAGGATCGACACACCCGCCTGCGTCTCGGGACGGAAGTCGTCGCTGATGAGCAGGGCAGCAGCGGCGCCGTCGGAAATGGGCGAGCACATCGGCAGCGTGAACGGGCCAACGATCTGCCGTGCTGCGAGGACGTCCTTGACAGTCAGGTCGGCGCCGTACTGAGACAGCGGGTTGAACGTCCCGTTGTGCTGGTTCTTCACGACGACACGGGCAAAGTCCTCGCGGGTTGCTCCCGTCTCGTCGAGGTAGCGCTGCGCAGTCTCGGCGTCCATGTCCATCAGAAAGGAGCGACCGGCGGGCAGATCAGTGGGCGTCGTCTCGACGTCGATGGATCCACCGATCGCGGCGAACGAGCGCTCCTTGTCGGGATGCGTCATCTTCTCGGCGCCGACAGCAAGCACGACATCGTGGATCCCCGCCGCGACGCTCTGCCACGCGAGATGGAACGCGGTCGAGGCAGACGCGCAGGCGTTCTCGACATTGAAGATGGCGATCTCGCCGAAGCCCAGCGGCCGTAGGCTGAACTGGCCAGCCAGCATCTCCTGCCCGGTGATCGACCCCGCGACGGCATTGCCGAAGTAGGCGCTCTGCACATCGGCAACGGTCAGCCCCGCGTCCTTGAGTGCTTCTGTCACCGCCTCAGCAGTGAGGTCCTTCAGCGAGCGATCGGGCTGCTTGGCGAACCGCGTCATCCCGATCCCGGCAACGTGGACCTGGCGCATGGCTCTTGCTCCGTCGGCCGCCGTGGGCTACTTCAGCGCCGGCAGGTCAGGTAGGTCCAGGTGCAGGGGAAGGACTCCTCGCCGGGGAACAGCTTCTCGAGGCTGTACCTGATCAGGAACTGCCGGTGCATGATGGCCTCCTTCGACGGTGAGCGGCCGTCCACCTTCTCCGACCCGCCGACCCACGCAAGGACACCGTCGTGGTAGGTGCACAGCAGCTGGTGCCACTCGTCGACTCGGGCGAAGATGGTCGAGTCCGTGACATGGAGCACGTTGAAGCCGGTGTCCACGAACGACTCGAGATAGAAGTCGAGGTCGCGCACGGGCACGGGCACGAAGACCTTCTCGCGAAGTGCCGTGTACGTGGCCATGCGCGCACTGTCGTTGAGGGCATCGCGGTACTGCTCGAAAGCCGGGTCGCGCTGCACCAGGTCGGCCGCGATCTCGTTCACCTTGGCGACGGTCTCGTCGATGATCCAGTCGCCGGGACGACGATCCGGGTTGCGCATATTTGCCGAACCCACGAGGGTCAGCGCCCCTGGGCGCAGAACGCGGGCCCACGACGCCAAGGTCTCGGACAGGTTGTAGTACAGGTGGATCGCATTCGTCGAAGTCAGGAGGTCTGCTCCGCGATCCAGCATCGGCTGCCCGATCACCTCGTCAATGGTCTTGAGTCGCTTCTCCGCCTTCACGAACGGCAGCAAGCGGAAACCGACCCGCTCGTCCTCGCCGAAGTTCTCGAGTGCCACTCGCATGAACTTCGGTGAGGCATCGACGTTGAGGATGCCGACCGGGTAGTTGATGCTGGAGAGCAGTCGCTTGGTCAGGATGCCGGTGCCGCTCGAGAAGTCGATCAGCGTCTTGTTCACGTCGAGCGCCGAAAGCACCTGCGCGATGGTCGGCTCGAGGTTTTTGTACCAGCCGTGGTTTCCGACTTTGTCGTAGTTCAATCCGAAGGCGTCGACCGGCTGCCGCGTCCAGTCCTCGTCCAGGATCCGTTCGAACCCTTCTGGCCAGACAGCCGAGAGCGGCGTCGACTTAGGCAGCACCGGGTTGATCCTTGTCTCGATCATTGCGAGTCTCCCATTCGACATCACAACTGCGAATCTGGTTGTCATCAGGTGGACGACGAACCACGACCTCAGCAGTGCTGCGCGTTCCTCCGGGCGGAGCAAGACCTAATCGTCCATTGCCAGCAGCTCGAGCAGTAGCCGGTGCGAGGCACAAATCTGCCGCCTGAGCCTTGTGGTGGGGTCACAGATCCTCACAGCGCCGCGCGCCGGGACTCGAAGATCTTCACAGCAACATGTGCCAGCAGGCGATCGTCAGGGTCAGCGAGGTCGAGCGGCGTCAGCTGCTCGATGCGGTGCATCCGGTAGGAGATCGTGTTGGCGTGTACCCGCAGCACGCGGGCCGACTGCTTCAGGCTTGCATGCTGACTCAGGTAAACCGACAAGGTCCGGACCAGGTCGAGCTTGTGGGTCGCGTCGTACTCGATCAGTGGTCCCAGCACGTCATCCGCGAACTGCCAGAGCTGGTGCAGGTCGCCGATCTGGAGAAGCAACCGGTAGTCCCCCAGATCGTCGTAGGCGATGACCTCGCCCGCTCGTCCGATCCGCAGCCCGAGGTCGAGGGCATGCTCCGCCTGGCGCATCGCCTGTGGT
>JANLPD010000348.1:0-2503 GCA_031367045.1 Frankiales bacterium
CGGCCGGGTGCTCGACGTGTCGGACGAGACGGCAATCCCGGCGTTCGTCGAGTGGGCTGTCGACCAGCTCGGCGGGCTGGACATCCTGGTGTCCAACGTCTCAGCGGGCGCAAGCCCGGCTCGCGGGCAGTGGGCGGCGAGCTTCGCCTCCGACCTGCTCGCATTCGTACGCCTAGTCGAGGCGTGCACCCCTCATCTCGAGCAGTCGATGCGTGCAGCGGTCGTCGCCATCTCGTCGACGTCGGGGGTCGATACGCTGTTGCCCTCACGGCCCAACTCGTACGCCGCGTTCAAGGCCGCGGTCATCCAGCATGCGTCGAGCCTCGGTCACGCGCTGGCCCCTCGGGGTATCCGGGTCAACACCGTGTCCCCCGGTCCGATCTTCTTCGAGGGCGGGCCGTGGGATCTGCGCATGCAGAGCGACCCCGAAGGGACCCTGGCCATCCGCGACCGCATCCCGGTCGGCAGGTTCGGCAGCCCCGCGGACGTGGCCAACGCCGTGGTCTTCCTGGCGAGCCCGGCCGCCGGCTTCCTGACCGGGGACAACGTGGTCGTCGACGGCGGCTTCACCAGTCGCGTCCAGTTCTGAGCCCTGGCGACAGCCAGGGTCGCTGAGGGGAGACACCGTGCCCACGCGATTCAGCCACATTGCGATCGTGGCGCACGACCCGGACCGTCTTGCTGAGTTCTACATCGAGGTGTTCGGCTGCGAGCGCAGCGGCCCACCGCGCGACCTGTTCGGCGAGCCGCTCGAGGCAGGGATGGGTCTGCCCGGCGCGCACGTGCGTGGTGTCCACCTGCGCCTGCCGGGCCACGAGGACCCGGGGCCGGTGCTCGAGATCTTCGCCCTCGACGCGACGGTCCGCAGCCCGCCGGACGTGAACCGGCTCGGGCTGAGCCACGTCGCGTTCAGCGTGGATGACATCCATGCCACGTATGAGCGTCTGCTCGCGTGCGGCGGGACTCCCCACGGCACGATCGCCGAGGTGACGGTGGCCGGGGTGGGCACCGCGGAGTTCGTCTACTCCCGCGATCCTGAGGGCAATTTCGTGGAGCTCCAGGGCTGGAAGTGACCCGCCGATCAGGGCAGGCCGATCACCAATGCCTCGGTCGCGAGGAAAGCCGTGAGCAGCGGCGGGTGCACGAAGTTGACCTCGTCGACCTCCATGGCCGCGCTCGCAGCCGCGGCGGCCAGCGTGGCCAGTTCCTCCTTCATCACGGCCTGGCTGGTCCACCAGACCTCAGCCATGCCGCCGTCGGGGAAAGTGCGGTTGCTGGCGGCCTTGGTCGCGCTCTCCAACCGCGGATCGGTGGAGAGTTGGCTCTGCACGTAGCGGCGGTAGCCCATGGCCGGGCCGTGCTCGCTGACGAGTGCGCCGTGTACATCACGCCAGTGCAGCCGAAACGCCTCGATGTCCATGTCCGGCCGCTTCCAGTTCTGAACCATCATCTTGACGGGGAAACCGGCGTGCGCAGGTCGAGCCCATCGCTCGTCTGGTGACATGGTCTCGAAGACCACCCGCTCGGTGGCCGCGAAAGTGCTCAGCCGGCTCTCGTCGACGAGCGCTGTGAGTTCGGGCGAGCCGAGTAGGCCGGCGTTTCCCGCTTCCAACACTGCCCCGGCGTTCTCCGCGGACCCGAAGGAAAACTGGAGCATGGCATCGGGAGCAGCGGACCAGCCGCGCGCCTCGGCGAAACTGTCGATGTCGTGATCGGCGATGCGCGTGCTGAGGACGAACCTCTGGAGCCGCGCGGCGGGGCCGAGCACCACGGCTCGTTCGCAGAATGCACCCTCTAGGTAGGCATGGAGATCAGCAATCGCCCCGCCCGGCTTGGTGGTGAGTTCAGTGATGAGCGTGATCATGGACGACCCTTCGACCGAGCGGCGACCTGATCTAAGGTCTACCGACTGATTGGTGGTTCGGCAAGTACGGCGACGCACTGGCCGGCGGTTACGCCATGCAGCCAGACCGACCCGACCGGCCCGGTCGACGTCGCCGCTGCTGCCGCTGTCGATTACCTGGCAACCCGCCGGGCATTGGGTGACCAGCTCCGGCACATCCTGGCGGTGCTGCACAGCGAACAGTTCTGCGACGCCGCCCCAGTGCAGGTCTGGGCCACGCTGCTCGATGAGGGCCTCTACCTGGACTCGCAGTCCACGTTCTACCGCCTCCTGGGCACCGTCCACGGTGACGTGACCGAGCGCCAGTCGCAGGCCACTCCCAGCGAAGGTAAAGCCGGAGCTGGTCGCGCACGGCCCGAACCAGGTCTGGACTCCGACATCCAGCCCCGGCCGAGTAGCTGCTCGCCGCCAACATCACGGCGGTGAAGGTTTCGGCCCGGCAGCTCACGATTCACGCTGACCGGGGTAGCAGCATGGACTCCGAGCCGGTCGCGCTACTGCTCGCCGACCCCGGCGTGACCAAGGCCCACAGCCGGCCGCGGGTGAGCAACGACTGCGAGTCGCAGTTCAAGACCTTAAAGTACTGCCCGAGCTTCCCCG
>JANLPD010000038.1:0-5599 GCA_031367045.1 Frankiales bacterium
CGCGCGACCCCGTCCAGCTCACCCCAGTAGCCGATCCGCTCGACGCCGTGCCCGAGAGCGAGCAGGGCCAGGAAGTCCGGCTCGCCGCCGATCTCCGGTCCGCCGCACTCGTGGACACAGGCGATGCCCAGCGCGGCAGCGCGGTTGAGGGTCGCCGTCTGCGCCGCCCGGCGCTGCGCGGGCGTGACGGCTTCGTACGCGGCCCGGCGGACCAGGTGGTGGGCCTCGCGGCGGACCAGCCCCTCCCCCGCCCAGCCAGGCGTCATTCGCGCCTCGGGGACGACGGCGAGCAAGGCGCTTGACGCGACAGCCGAATGGACGTCGGTCCGGGCGAGGTAGACGACCCCGCCGTAGGAGGCTCGGTCGAGCTCGGCGGACGTCGGCGGCCGGCGCTCGGGCCAGTCGGTCTCATCCCAGCCGGTGCCCAGGACCACTCCCCCACGAGCCGACCGGGCCGCCTGCGCGAGACGGTCGAGGGCCGCCGCGAGGGAGGGGGCGCCGGTCAAATCCAGCCCGGTGAGGGCAAGCCCGTTCGACGTGGCGTGCACGTGGGCGTCGACGAAGGCCGGGGCCACCCACGCATCGTCGAGCAGCACGACCTCGTCCGCGGCCAACGCGTCGGCGGCCGGCTCGGCGCCGACCCAGACGATCGTGTCGTTGTCGGTGAGCAGCGCGGTCGCGAACGGGTCGGCCGGGCTCCGCACCCGGCCGCCGCGCCAGAGCGTGGTCGTCATGAGCCGGTCACAGGGGCAGGCTAGGTGCAGTCTCGCTGGCCGCAACTCTGGTGGCTGTTGCGATCAGGACAGGAAGATAGCCCGTCGAGGTACTTGGAGACAGGACGTCCGCCCCTTACGCTCTGTGTATGACCGCCGCGCAGATTATCGCCCTAGAGCCAACCCCGTCTTGCGGCTTGCAGCCCAGCGACGTGCACACCTCGCTCGGCCGCCACCTGCTGGTGGACGGCTTCGACCTGGTCCTGGACCTGTCCGCGTCAACCGGGTCGACGCTCGTCGACGCCCGCGACGGGACGACCTACCTGGACCTGTTCACCTTCTTCGCGAGCAGCGCGCTCGGGATGAACCACCCGTCCCTCGTCGCCGACCCGGTGTTCAGCGCCGAGCTGCTCGAGGCGGCCCGCAACAAGCCGAGCAACTCCGACGTCTACACCGTTGCGCTGGCCCGTTTCGTGGAGGCTTTCGCCCGGGTGCTCGGCGACCCCGGGCTACCGCACCTGTTCTTCGTCGAGGGCGGCGCGCTGGCGGTCGAGAACGCGCTCAAGGTCGCCTTCGACTGGAAGTCGCGTTGGAACGAGGCGCACGGGATCGACCCCAGGCTGGGCAAGAAGGTGCTGCACCTGCGCGACGCCTTCCACGGCCGCAGCGGCTACACGCTGTCGCTCACCAACACCGACCCGGTCAAGACCGAGCGCTTCCCGATGTTCGCGTGGCCGCGCATCCCGTCGCCCTACCTCGCGGCTGGGGTCGACGTCGCCGTGCGCGAGCGGGAGGCGCTTGCCGCAGCGCGGGCGGCCTTCTTCCAGCACCCGCATGACATCGCCTGCTTCGTGATGGAGCCGATCCAGGGGGAAGGCGGCGACCACCACTTCCGGCCGCAGTTCCTCCAGGCGATGCAGGCGCTCTGCCACGAGTTCGACGCGCTGTTCGTGCTCGACGAGGTGCAGACCGGCTGCGGGCTGACCGGTACGCCCTGGGCCTTCCAGCAGCTCGGCGTCCAGCCCGACGTCGTCGCCTTCGGCAAGAAGACGCAGGTCTGCGGCGTCATGGCGGGTGGTCGCGTGGACGAGGTTCCGGACAACGTCTTTCGCCTCTCGAGCCGCATCAACTCCACCTGGGGCGGCAACCTGACCGACATGGTCCGCGCCCGCCGGATCCTCGAGGTCATCGAGTCGGACGGTCTGATCGCCCGCGCAGCCGTCGCCGGCGATCACCTGTTGCGGCTGCTGACCGACCTGGCCAGCCGCCACTCCTGCGTCACCGACGTCCGTGGTCGCGGCCTCATGTGTGCCTTCTCGCTGCCGGACGCGGCACTGCGCGACCGCCTGGTCACGTCTCTTCGTCTCGACGAGAGGGTGCTGCTGCTCGGCTGCGGCCGGCGCAGCGTCCGCTTCCGCCCCGCCCTGACCGTGGGAGAGGCTGAGCTCGAGGCGGGTGTCGCCGCTGTGGACCGCGTCCTGTCCCGCCTGAGCACTATTCCCCCGACCCTGCGCAGCACGGAGGCCTGAATCGTGCCCGCTCTCGTCACCTCACACATCGGCGGCGCCGTCGTCCGCGGCAACGCGGGGACGGTCTCCTCGACCAACCCAGCCCACCTTGACGACGTCGTCGCCGAGGTGTCGCTCGCCTCCGCCGACCAGGTCGTGGCGGCCTTCCGCGCCGCGCACGAGGCCCAGCGGGCCTGGGCGGCGACGCCCGCCCCGGTCCGCGGCCGGGTCATCGCGCAGGTGGGTCGCCTGGTCGAGGCCAACGCAGAATCCCTTGCGCAGTTGGTGGTGCGGGAGGTGGGCAAGCCGCTGGCTGAGGCGCGCGGCGAGGTGCAGGAGATCGTCGACACCTGCGACTTCTTCCTCGGCGAGGGGCGTCGGCTCTACGGCCAGACCGTCCCGTCGGAGATGCGCGACAAGCAGCTGTTCACCTTCCGGGTCCCGGTCGGCGTTGCTGGCATCATCACCGCCGGCAACTTCCCGGTCGCCGTCCCGTCGTGGTACCTGGTCCCTGCGCTGCTGTGCGGCAACGCCGTGGTCTGGAAGCCCGCGGAATACGCCGCTGCGCTCGGCGACGCACTCGCGCAGCTGTTCGTCGCCGGCGGGGTGCCGGCCGGTGTGCTCAACGTCGTGCAGGCCGACGGCCCCACGACGTACGACGGGCTCGCCCGGGCCCTGGAGCTCGGCCTGTGCCAGAAGATCGGCTTCACCGGCAGCACCGAGGTCGGGATCCGGATCGGCGAACTGGCCGGCCGGCACCTGCAGGTGCCGTGCCTCGAGCTCGGTGGTAAGAACCCGCTCGTCGTCATGCCCGACGCCGACCTGGAACTGGCCGCCGAGGGTGCGCTGTTCTCCGGCTTCGGGACGGCCGGTCAGCGCTGCACCTCGCTCGGCGTCGCCATCGTCCACGAAGACGTCCATGCGGAGTTCGTCCGACGCTTCACCGGGCTCGTGGAGAAGGCGGTCGTCGGCGAGCCCACCGGCGACGTGCTCTACGGACCGATGCTGAGCGAGCGCTTCCTTGCCGGCTACGAGAAGTGGCTCGGTGAGATCCAGCCCCACCACACCGTGCACGGCAGCGCCGGCACCGGGCGCATCACCTCCGCCAACCCTCGCGAGGGGTTCGTCGGAGACCCCGACGCAGGCGTCTACGCGCACCCCGTCGTCGTGACCGGCGTCCGGCCCGAGGACGCCCTTTACCGCAACGAGACCTTCGGCCCGATAGTCAGCGTCATGTCCTTCTCGAGCTTCGACGAAGCCGTGGAGCTCGCCAACGGTCACGGCTACGGGCTGTCGTCCGCTATCTACACCCGCGACCCGCAGGCCGCCTTCCGCTTCCGCGAGCGGGTGTCAGCCGGGATGCTCTCGGTCAACAACTCCACGTCTGGCGCCGAGGCCCACCTGCCGTTCGGCGGCAACGGCAAGAGCGGCAACGGCTCGCGCCAGAGCGGCGTCTGGGTCCTTGACCAGTTCACCCGGTGGCAGTCGATGAACTGGGACTACGCCGGAAAGCTGCAGAAGGCGCAGATGGATGTCGAGCATGCCGAGACAGGGGCGGACCCGGGCTTCAGGTTGTAGCGGGCGCCGCTGATCAGCTCTGGGCGCGATACCACCGGGGCGACGCGTTCGGGGGTGGCGTGAAGGCGGCCTTCACCACCAACAGGCTGGGTCGCCCGCTCGCAATCGCCTCGGCGACAGCCGATCCCAGGTCCTCGACCGTGACCTCGCGCGCATCGACGCGGAAGGCCTTTGCCAACGCGACGAAGTCCGGCGGTTCGAGGTCGCAGCCGAGCGGCTTGTCGCCGTCCTTCTCGAAGTCGTAGGCGAGCATCCCGTAGCCCCCATCGTCGACCAGGACGGTCGTCAGCGCGATGCCTTCCTGCGCGACGGTCGCGAGATCCCCGCAGGCGAAAAGGAACCCGCCGTCCCCGACCAGCGCGACGGCCGGCCGGCCGGACAGGGCAGCGCCGATGCCGGCCGGGAAGCCGAAGCCGAGGGTGCCCCAGCCGACCGGGTAGGCAAGTCCGCGTGGCCGCTGGACCCGACCGAAGGCGCCGTACCAGTAGCCGGCGATGCACATGTCCGCGACGACGATCACGTCGGCCGGCAGGCCCGACTCCAGGGCGTCCAGGAAAGCCGTCTCGGGCCCGGCCTCGAGCTCTCGGCCGGGCGGTCGGGTGAACCACGGCTCGCGGCGCTGCTCGGGAAGGCCGTCCAGCAGGGCCTGCACGGCGACGGAGACGTCGCAGCGGATGTGGGCGTCCGCCTCGACGTTGGCGAGCCGGGGCGCGACGTCGACGGTGATGACGACAGGCGGGCGCGGCTGCCGGAAGCCCTGCGTGTTCATGGCGTCCAGATCGCTCCCGAGCACGACCACGCAGTCGGCCGCGTCCCACAGGTCGCCGGCCGGCTTCACCTGCGGCGGCAGGGGAATCAGGTGCGGGTGGTCGGGAGGCAGCAGTCCGCGGCCGCCGTACGACGTCAGCACCGGGGCACCGAGCCGCTCCGCAAGGGCAGCGACGAGGGGACCCGCGTCGGAGGCGGTCGCCCCTCCCCCCGCCCACAGGAGCGGGCGGGCACAGGACATCAGCAGCGGCAGGGCGTCCAGGACCGTGGCGCCGCTCACCCCGGTGCCCCGATAGGAGTGCAGCCCCTCGGTCACCGCGGACAGCAGGTCGGTGGGGATCTCCAGGTAGACCGGTCGCCGCGGCAGCTCCATCGCCTGACTGCCGGCCGAGACGACCTTGCCGCACAGCTCGTCGACGGTCTCGACGCGCACCTGCGCCTTGGTGACGGGACGGAAAAACGAGGCCTGGTCGGTGGTTTCGTGCAGGACCCCGCGGTAGGCCCCCGGTCGGCGCAGCGTCGTCGGAATGTCCGTGGCGATGACGAGGAGCGGGGAGTGGCAGGCCCACGCCTCGCCGACCGCGGTGACGACATTGGCGGCGCCGGGGCCGGTGGTGGTAAGGGCGACGCCCAGTCGGCCGGTCGCGCGCGCGTAGCCGTCAGCGGCGTACCCCGCGGTCTGCTCGTGGCGCACCCCCACGAGGCGCACGCCGCTGCCTGGAAAGCCCTTCCAGGCAGCCAGGTTGTGTACGCCTGGCAGGCCGAAGGCCACTTCGACGCCCAGCTCCCGCAGGCCGGCGACGAGGGCCTCACCTCCGGTCGGCACCGACGACCTCCTCGACCTGGTCCGGCGTGAGACCGAGGGCCAGCAGGACCTCGGCGGTGTGCTGTCCGAGCAGCGGCGGTGCGTCGTGGACGCGGGGCCGCACCCCGTCCAGCCGCAGGGGGGAGCCCACCACAGTGACCGGCCCGCGCGGGTGGTCGAGCTCTTGCAGCAGACCGCTGGCGACGAGCTGCGGGTCGGTGGCGAGC
>JANLPD010000356.1:0-2065 GCA_031367045.1 Frankiales bacterium
CAGCGCGACACACCAGCCGACCGCATTCGCAACGGGGACTACCAATCCGTGCTCGACCTAATCGAGGCGCTCGCCGACGGCATCGTGGTGTGACGCTCGACGATCGGGTCGTGCAGCGGGTCAATGACCTGGGTACGGTCGCCTGGAGCAGGCGGGTGCCATCACCCGGAAGGGGAAAAGCTCACCGGACTCGCGACGCGCCCGAGCATCCGGCGAGAGACGCGGGCGGTTGTTGCCCATGAGGTGGTGATGTGGTTGGGTGATCGCCATGGTCGGGCCGGAGGCGCGTCTGAAGGAACTGGGGATCACGCTTCCCGGGCTCCAGCCAGCGGTGGGTAACTACCTGGCGGCGAAGCAGCACGGCGACTTGGTGTTCGTCTCAGGGCAGGGGCCGATCGCTGTAGGCGTCGACGGCCTGATTTCCGGTATGACGAGTCGCGACATCTCCGTGCAGGATGCGCTTGCTGCCCTCGTTCAGGGCAAGGTCGGCACCGACATCTCTGTGGAGGACGCGTGCGAGGCGGCTCGGTTGTGCGGCTTATTCCTGCTGTCCGCGTTGCGCGTCGAGGTGGGATCGCTGGACCGGGTCCGCTCGGTGGTTAAGGTCTTCGGCATGGTCAACTGCGCCCCGGGTTTTACGAATACGCCTGCGGTCATCGATGGCTGCTCGAAACTCTTGGTCGACGTCTTCGGTGATGAGGTCGGACGCCATGCGCGCTCCGCGGTGGGGATGGCCGAACTTCCGCTGAATATCCCGGTCGAGATCGAGATGGTCGTCGCCGTCGCAACCGGATAGCGGGCGTCTCTAGGCGATCTCCGAGAGTGCCCGCTTGGGACGACAAGCAGTTCGGGAGAGAATCGCGCAGCCTGTCCCAGCGTACGAAATTGCAGCGAGGCACGCACACCGCGCGGGGCCGGCCAGATCAAGCCGACCCCGCGTCGTGCCCGCCAACCCTGATCAGGTCAGGTGGATGACTTTGTGCATGCCCATCAATGCGTGCGGCAGGCCGGTCTTGTCGTCGCTGACGAAGCAGACCAACAGGTAAGCGCCGCGCGGCAGGTTGTAAGACACCTGGATGCTGCGGCCGGGCGAGACGACATCGTTGCCACCGCTCGGGCCGGGACGGAAGAACGGCGGTGGCCCGTTCTGCCCCGAGGGCGGTCCGGAGAACACCGCCTGGACCTGCGCGTCGGTCGTGCCGTCCTTGACCGGGATCATGCCCATAAAGTGGATGGTGTCCGCCACGTTGGTGAAGGTGTACGTGCCGCGGTGCGGCCAGACACGCGGCGCGACGAAGCGGTCCGCGCTGGTCACCTTGACCTGCGTCTGGCTGCGCAGGTCACTGTCCTGCTCGAAGGCGTGCCGGTCACGCCCCACCGTCAGTGTGGTGACGGCCGGGTCGCCCGTCGGCTGGTTCCCCAGGTCGAACAGGTAGTAGGTGCCGGGCTGCAGGTGCTCGGTGACGACCTCCGGGAAGCCCACGACCACGTCAGCCAACCCGAACAACGACACGTCACGGACGATGTCACGGGTGCCCTTGGCTGCGATGGCTGGCGTCTGGGAGAACTCCTCCTGCAGGTCGGCCAGGACATTGGCCAGTGTCTTGCCGCGTTTGGGCTGGAACAAGCTGATGTTGCTCCCACCGCTGCCCATCACCTGGGGGTTGGTGGTGGAGACCTTGAAACGGATCGACCCGGTCTGAATCGTCGAGTGATCAAGATGCACTTGGCTGCCGTCTCCGACAACCGTTACCGTCTGCTGCACCTCACGGTGAACACGTTCCGATGCCGATGCCGACGTCCCCGATCCGAGTGTCAGCGCGCCTGCGGTCACCAGGACCACGGCGCCTTTCAGGACTCGCCTTTGATGAAGCGTCATTGCTTCCCCTCGCGCCGTCACCCCGCCGGGTCGCAGGGCCCGCCACCGAGTGTGGCCCTGTGGTGGCCGTCCGACAAGCAGCACGAGCAGCACAAGCAACTGACCGAAGAACAGAGACCGCTGCTCCTGTCGTGGGTCGGCAGCCACGAGCGGCAGGCACGGGGCGTCGACGACGCCCTTGACGGT
>JANLPD010000400.1:0-7477 GCA_031367045.1 Frankiales bacterium
GAACCCGGCTGCGACGTCGGACAGCGTCGCCGGCCAGGGGTCGGCCGAGGGTCGATAGTCGATATTCCAGATCAGGAAACCCCGGCCGGCGAGGTCCGCGGCGAGGGCGTCCTCCAGCAAGCGGTCGAAGCCCGAGCGCCAGTACCCACCGTGGACGAGCACGACGGTGGGCAGGGAGCTGCTGCTCCCCGAAGGGACCCACCACTCGCCGGTGAGCGGGCTGCCCGCGCCGTACTGCTCGACGTCGCGGATGGTGCCCTTTGCGACCTTTGGGGTGGGGCCGTAGCCCCCGCCCCGCCGCGCAGCGGCCAGGCGGAGGGCGCCGGCGCCGATCGCGCCCAGCGTTCCGAGCGCGCTTCGACGGGAGATGGGTCGGCTCTTGGCTTTGCTCACGCCCCTACGTTCGCAGGTCAGGGCGACCGGGCTCAGTGCGTGTCGGTCTCGCCCTGGAACGGCTCGCCGAGGCTGCTCGGCACAGCCACGGCGTCCTCGGCGGCCCGGCGCTGCTGGCGCCGCTTCTTACGCTCGGCCTTGCGCTCGCGCTCGTCGCGCTCCTCGCGCCGGTCCCGCTCGTGCGTCTCCTCACCACCGACGGCAGTGCGTACGACGACGTCCTCGACCGCCTCGCGGAGCTGGTCGCGGAGGTACTCGCGCGTTGCCACCTCGCCGACGGACGCCCGCAGGGAAGCGATCTCGCGGGCGAGGTACTCGCTGTTGGCCTGGGCCAACTCGGCCCGGCTGCGGTCCTCCTCCAGGTTGATCCGGTCGCGGTCCGCCTGGCGGTTCTGGGCGAGCAGGATCAGCGGGGCGGCGTAGGCGGCCTGCAGGGACAGCACCAGGGTGAGGAACTGGAACGGATAGACGTCGAAGCGCAGCGCACGAGGGACGACGAGGTTCCACAGGACCCAGACGACGATGAGCACCGTCTGGATGACGAGGAACCTGGCCGTCCCGATGAAGCGGGCGATCGTCTCGGAGAAGCGCCCGAACACCTCGGGGTCGTAGTGCGGTCGGCGGACGGCACGGCGCGGGTCGACCGGGACGTCCAGACGCGGCCGCCGGGAGACGGTTCGCTCAGCCACGACGGGCGCCGCGCGTCTCGCGCCAGTCCTGCGGGAGCAGGTGGTCCAGGACGTCGTCGATCGTTACCGCACCCAGGAGCCGCTGCTCGGAGTCCACGACCGGCACCGCGACCAGGTTGTACAAAGCGAGGTGGCGGGTCAGGTCGTGCAGCGTGCAGTCCGGGGCGAGCGGGTCGATGTCGGTGTCCACGACGGAGCTGATCAGGGCCGACGGTGGCTCGCGGAGCAGCCGCTGGAAGTGGGCGGTGCCCAGGTAGCGCCCGGTCGGCGTCTCATAGGGAGGGCGTACGACGTAGACCTGCGCGGCGAGCGCGGGGGACAGGTCGGGGTTGCGGATGTGGGCCAGCGCGTCGGCGACCGTCGCGTTGGGGGGCAGCACAAGCGGCTCGCTGGTCATGAGCCCGCCGGCGGTGTCGTCGGCGTATCTCAGCAGCTGGCGGACCGGGTGGGCCTCGTCGGGCTCCATCAGCAGCAGCAGCCGCTCTGCCTCGGCCGGCGGGAGCTCGCCGAGTAGGTCGGCGGCGTCGTCCGGGGCCATCGCCTCGAGGACGTCTGCCGCGCGGTCGTCCGCGAGCCCGCCGAGCAGCTCGACCTGCTCGTCTTCGGGCAGCTCCTCAAGGACGTCGGCCAGCCGCTCGTCGTCCAGCGCGGCGACGATCTCCGCGCGTCGCTTGCCCGAGAGATCGTGCAGGACCCCCGCAAGGTCGGCAGGGCGGAGCTTCTCGAAGACGGCCAGCAGGTTGGCGGCGCCCTGACCGTCGGCAGGCAGGGAGAAGCCGGTGACCTCGTCCCACGCGACCTGCAGCAGCTCGGAGCGCCGGCGTCCGCGGCCCTTGCGGACAGCCACCCGGGTGAGGAGCCATTCGGTGCGGTTCTGCTCCATGGCGACGTCGACGACCGTCGCCTCCTCGCCGGTCTCGAGCAGGGTCACCCGACGGTCCAGCAGCTCGGCCAGCACAAGCGTCTCGCCGGGGCGCTTGTCGAACCGGCGCAGGCTCACGGTGCCGGTCGACAGGACGACTGCCTCGGGGTCGACCGCGTTGACCCGCCCGATGGGCACGAAGATGCGTCGGCGGGACTGGATCTCCACGGCCAGGCCGAGCGCGCGCGGGGCGTCCTTGCCGATCCGCAGCGCGACGATCACGTCGCGGACCCGCCCGACCTGGTCCCCGTTGGGGTCGAAGACGGGTAGTCCGGCGACGCGTGCGACGAAGACGCGGGTGCCGATGCTCACGGCGGCGAGGCTACCGGGGGGTGATCGCCCCCGGCTGCCTGATGCTGCGGCACCATGGCGCGTCATGCCCTGTGCTTGCCGCTGCCCGCAGACCGACTGGAGACCGAGTGACTGTCCTTGACCGCTTCCGCCTCGACGGCAAGGTCGCCGTCGTCACCGGAGCCTCTTCCGGCCTGGGTGTCGCCTGCGCGCTGGCCCTCGCCGAGGCGGGAGCCGACGTCGTCCTCGGTGCCCGCCGGGTCGACCGGCTGCAGCAGACGGCCGAGCTCGTCAGGGCGACCGGCCGTCGCGCCGTCCTGCTGCAGACCGACGTCACCGACCCCGACCAGTGCACAGCGCTGATCGCTGCGGGTGTCGAGCAGCTCGGCGGCGTGCACATCCTGGTCAACAACGCCGGCTTCGGCTGGGCCAAGCCGGCGACCCGCGAGACGCCGGAGGAGTTCCGCAAGGTCATCGACATCAACCTCAACGGGCAGTATTGGATGGCGCAGGCGTTTGCGCGGGCGGCGAAGGACGGCGGGTCGATCATCAACATCAGCAGCGTTCTCGGCCTGCGTCCCGGTGCGATCCCGCAGGCCGGCTACGCCGCCTCCAAGGCCGGCCTCATCGGCCTGACCCGCGACCTGGCCGCACAGTGGACCGGCCGCAAGGGCATCCGCGTCAACGCCGTGGCGCCCGGCTACTTCCCGACCGAAATGACCGACGCGATGGACCCGCGCGAGGCCGAGCTCGTTAAGATGATCACCCCCGCGGGACGTCTCGGCGAGCCGCACGAGGTCGCCTCGGCCGTCGTCTTCCTCGCCGGTGACGGCGCGTCGTACATCACCGGGATCACGCTGCCGGTCGACGGCGGGATGACGATGCCGTGAGGTGCGCGTGACCACGCTGACCCTGGTCTACGAGGTCGTCGACGTCTTCACCGACGCTGCCTTCGCAGGCAACCCGCTTGCCGTCGTGCTCGACGCCGACGACCTGTCGACCGCGCAGCTGCAGACCCTGGCGGCAGAGTTCAACCTGTCGGAGACCGCCTTTGTGCTGCCGCCCGACGACGGCGCCGACTACCGGCTGCGGATCTTCACTCCCAGGACCGAGCTGCCCTTCGCCGGCAGCCCATCGGTCGGATCCGCCTGGCTTCTGGGCCGGCTCGGCCGGCTCGCTCCAGGGTGGCGGGTGCAGTCGTGCGGCGCGGGACTGCTGGCGGTCGAGGTGGCCGAGGACGGTGGTCCGGTCACGCTGTCGGGCGGACTGCCGTCGTACGGCGAGGAGCTGGACCCCGCCCCGCTGCTCGCCGCCGTCGGGCTGTCGGCCGATCAGCTGGTCGGTGTGGCGCCGCGGGCCTGCGGTGCCGGGATCGACTGGTCCTACCTGCTCGTCCACCCGGACGCCCTGGCGCGGCTGTCACCGGAGTCGTCACTGCTGGCCCGGATCCCCACGACCGGGGTCGCCGTCGTGGCGTGGGAGGACGGCCGGGCCCGCGCGCGGTGCTTCGTGGGCGGCGCGGCGGGGACGTTCGAGGACCCGGCGACCGGGTCGGCGGCCGTCGGCCTCGGGGTCTTCCTCGCCGGCAGCGGCCTGCAGGGCGACGGCAGCCACGACTACGTCGTGACGCAGGGCGTCGAGATGGGCCGGCCGTCCACCCTGTCCTGCACGGTCGACGTCGAGGGCGGGCTGGCCGTCCGTACGACGGTGACCGGATCGGTGGTGCAGGTGGCCCGCGGCGAGGTTCGGGTCCCTCGGCGCTAGCCGGTCGCGGCAACATCTAGCAGAAGCCCGGTCGGCGTGAGGGAGCGCACGGTGCACTCCCGCGCCCACCGGTCCGGCTGCTGCTCGCCGTCGACCCGGTTCATCTTCTTCGCGTGCAGGACAGGGACGACCTCGTCCCACAGCGGCGTACCCGGCTCGACGTGGGCGACGGCCGCCTCCCACCGGACCAGCAGGTCGCCCTGGCGCTCCCTGCTGCGCACCAGAACCACAGCGGTGGTGGCCAGAGCGTCGCCGGGCCAGGGCTGCTCCAGGCCGCCCGTGACGACGTAGGCCACCCCGTCCTGCCAGAGGTGCCACATCGGCTGCGGCTGCGCTGCGCCGGCCACGTCCAGCCAGAGCACCGAGGACCTCTTGGTGGCCTCGTCGACGATCGGCTGCACCGGCACGCCTGACATCATGGGCCGGTGACGACGACTGCGGTGCAGCGCCCTGTCGTCGGCCGGCCGGTCGGGGCCGATGCGTTCTATCTGACGATCGCGCTCGTCGCTGTCAGCACGAGCGGCCCGCTCATCGCCGCCACGGCTGCCCCCGCCCTCGCGATCGCCTTCTGGCGCAATGCCATGGCCAGCGCGGTGCTCCTGCCGACAGCGTGGCTCACCTGTCGCGACGAGCTGCGCGGCTTGGGCCGTCGCGAACGGCTCCTTGCGCTGCTCGCGGGCGGCCTGCTCGCCGCGCACTTCGCGACCTGGATCCCGGCCGTCGGCCTCACCAGCGTCGCCAGCGCGACCGCTCTCGTCGCGACGCAGCCCGTCTGGGCGGCGCTGATCTCGGGCCTGCGCGGCCAACGGGTCGGGCGCCGGGTCTGGCTCGGCATCTGTGTCGCGATGGCTGGAGCGCTGCTGCTCACCGGGGTCGACGTCACGACGAGCGGGCGGGCGCTGCTCGGGGACGGTCTGGCCCTGATCGGAGCGATCTTCGCCGCCGGCTACATGATCGCCGGCTCCGAGGTCCGGCGCAGCGTGTCCACCACGGCCTACACCACGCTGTGCTACACGACTACTGCCCTTCTCCTGCTGGTGGTCTGCCTCATCGGGCGGCAGTCCCTCGGTGGTTACGACAAGAGTGACTGGCTCAAGCTGCTCGCCCTCACGGCTGGGGCGCAGCTGCTCGGGCACTCGCTGTTCAACCGGGTCCTGCGCTCGACGAGCCCCACCGTGGTCAGCCTGTCGATCCTGTTCGAGATCCCGGGCGCCGCGCTCATCGCCGCGCTGTTCCTGGGCCAGCGCCCCCCGCTGCTCGCGATTCCCGCCGCAGTCCTGCTGCTGGCCGGCCTTGCGCTCGTCATCCGGGCGACAACCGCCGGGCCGAGCGTCCCGGTCGAGTGAGCGACCTGCTCGCGCGGCTCGTCGCCGTCGGTGAGGCCGTGCGCGACGACGTTCTTGCGGCCTGCCGGGCCCAGTCGGTCGAGCAGCTCTCGGCCTTCGACGACACCACGGCGGGAGACACGCAGTTCGCTGTCGACCGCGTCGGCGAGGCCCGGCTCGTCGATCTGGTTGCCGAGCACGTCGGCGACGTCCTGCTCCTGGCCGAGGGGCTGTCGCCAGACGGCGTCGCGATCGGCGAGCCGCGGCGCGTCCTGCTCGTCGACCCGCTCGACGGCACGCGGCAGCTGGCCCACCAGAAGCGCTCCGCGTGGGTGCTGCTGGGGGTCGGCCCGCTGGGCGGCACCCTCGGCGACCTCACCCACTCGGTCTGCATCGAGGTCCCGACCGCCAAGGCCGCGGTCGCTGACGTCTTCACTGCCCAGCGGGGCAAGGCGACAGTCGGGACGCGCGTCGACCTGCGCGACGGCGCCCGCAGCGCGCTGCACGTCCGTCCCAGCACAGCCACCACCGTCGAGCAGGGGTACGGCGGGGTCGCGCGCTACTTTCCCGGTGCCCGGGCCGAGCTGGCAGCCATCGACGACGAGGTGTCGCGACGGCTGCTTGGCCCACCTCGCCAAGGCAAGGCGCAGTCGTTCGAGGACCAGTACTGCAGCGGCGGGACCCTGGTGGAGCTGGCCGTCGGCCACGACCGTTGGGCGTGCGACCTGCGCCCGCTGCTGGCCGACGGCTCCGCCGGGATCTGCGCCCACCCCTACGACCTTGCCGGCTGGCTGGTCGCCGCGCAGGCGGGAGTGCGCGTCGTACGCCCGGATGGTGGTCGGCTGGACGCACTGCTTGACCTGACCACCGACGTCGCTTGGGCGGCCTACGCGAACGACGCCATCCGGGCCCAGGTCGAGCCGGTGCTCCTGGCCGTCCTGGCGGACCGCGGCCTGCTGCCTGCCTGACCGCGAGTGAGCAGCCTCACCGCAGCTGGACTGGCTGCTCGACGCCCTTGGGTGGGACACTCCTGCAACGCAGCGGCGCCGCGGAGGCGGTGTCCCCGTCCCTGGAGCGACATGGCACGCCTGGCCGCCACCGAGGGCCTCAACGAGGTCCAGCAGGAGATCCTGTCCACCGTCCGCAGCTTCGTGGACAAAGAGATCCTGCCCTACGCCACGGACCTCGAGCACAAGGACGAGTTCCCCGAGGCGATCGTCGAGGGGATGAAGGAGATGGGGCTGTTCGGCCTCATGATCCCGGAGGAGTACGGCGGCCTCGGTGAGTCGCTGCTGACCTACGCGCTCGTGGTCGAGGAGATCGCCCGCGGCTGGATGAGCGTCTCCGGCGTCATCAACACCCACTTCATCGTGGCCTACATGCTCAAGCAGCACGGCACCGAGGAGCAGAAGTCCCGGCTGCTGCCGCTGATGGCCTCTGGCGAGAAGCGGGGCGCCTTCTCGATGTCGGAGCCGGGCTGCGGCTCCGACGTCGCAGCCATCAAGAGCAAGGCGGTGAAGGACGGGGACGACTACGTCCTGGACGGTCAGAAGATGTGGCTGACCAACGGTTCTCGCTCCAGCATCGTCGCGACGCTGGTGAAGACCGACGAGGGCGCGGAGTCGGTCTACAAGAACATGACGACCTTCCTGATCGAGAAGGAGCCAGGCTTCGGGACGCAGAACGGTCTGAGCATCCCCGGCAAGATCGAGAAGATGGGTTACAAAGGCGTCGAGACGACCGAGATGATCATGGAGGGCGTGCGCCAGCCGCTCTCCGCGGTTCTCGGCGGCGAAGACGGCCTGGGCAAAGGCTTTTACCAGATGATGGACGGCGTCGAGGTCGGCCGCGTCAATGTGGCCGCTCGCGCCTGCGGCATCTCGATCCGCGCCTTCGAGCTGGCGATCCAGTACGCCCAGCAGCGCTCCACCTTCGGCAAGCCGATCGCCGAGCACCAGGCGATCCAGTTCAAGCTGGCCGAGATGGCCACCAAGGTCGAGGCGGCGCACGCCCTGATGGTCAGCGCCGCCCGTCTCAAGGACGCCGGCAAGCGCAACGACGTCGAGGCCGGCATGGCCAAGCTGCTCGCCAGC
>JANLPD010000420.1:0-3817 GCA_031367045.1 Frankiales bacterium
CTGGGGATCGATGCCGTGCTCGGCGACCCGCGGCGCGGTCACCCGGTGGCGGCTTTCGGCAACGTGGCTGCGGCGGCCGAGCGCGCCGTGCATCGCGATTCCCGCCCGGTGGGGGCGGCCTACGCGGGCACCCTGACCGGCGGCGCCGCCGGGCTCGGCCTGCTGGCCTCGCGGGCCGCCCGCGGACGGCCCGCGGCGGCGGTCCTCACCGCAGCCGCCACCTGGATGGTCGTGGGCGGTACGACGCTGCGGCGCGAGGCGCACGCGATGCACCGGCTGCTCGCGGCGGGCGACCTCGAGGGCGCCCGCGAGCGGCTGCCGCACCTGTGCGGCCGGGACCCGTCGCAGCTCGACCTCGACGGCCTGGCCCGCGCGACCGTGGAGTCCGTCGCGGAGAACACCTCCGACGCCGTGGTCGCCCCTCTGCTATGGGGAGCCGTGGCTGGCGTCCCCGGCCTGCTGGCCTACCGCGCTGCCAACACCCTGGACGCCATGGTCGGCCATCGTTCCGCGCGGCACGAGCGCTTCGGCTGGGCGTCGGCCAGGACCGACGATGCCGCCAACCTGCTGCCAGCACGACTGACCGCCGTCCTCGCCAGCGGGCTCGCGCCGGTTGTCGGCGGTCGGGTCCGCTCGGCGCTGAGGGCCTGGTATCGCGACGGCGCCAAGCACCCCAGCCCCAACGCGGGCCCAGTCGAGGCCGCCTTCGCCGGCGCCCTGGGATGCACCCTCGGCGGTCGGCTCTGCTACGCCGGACAGGTCGAGGACCGGCCGCTGCTCGGCGACGGGCCGGCTCCGCAGATAGACGATGTGCTGCGGGCCGCCCGGCTGTCCGCGGCCGTGAGCGTGGCGGCTGGTGCCCTCGCCGTCAGCACCCGGCTTGCCCTTGACCTGGTCCGCACACGACGCGCCAGCGACGTGGCGGGCATGCGACGCGGCGGGCGGTCCGGCCGGTGACGCCAGGGGCGCTGCTGGTGGCGGGCACCACATCCGACGCCGGCAAGTCGGTGCTGACCGCCGGGTTGTGCCGCTGGCTGTCCCGCCAGGGAGTGAAGGTGGCGCCGTTCAAGGCCCAGAACATGTCCCTCAACAGCGCCGTCACCGCGGACGGCGCTGAGATCGGACGGGCCCAGGCCATGCAGGCCGCCGCCGCCGGCGTGCCGCCAGAGGCCGCGATGAACCCGGTCCTGCTGAAACCGGGAAGCGACCGCACCTCGCAGGTCGTCGTACTGGGCAAGCCCTACGCCAACGTCTCCGCGCTGTCCTACCGGGACCACAAGGCGGCGCTGCTCGAAGTGTCGCTGCAGTGTCTCGCCGACCTGCGCAGCCGGTACGACGTTGTCATCTGCGAGGGCGCCGGCAGCCCGGCCGAGATCAACCTGCGGGCCACGGACATCGCCAACATGGGGCTGGCCCGCGCCGCGCAGCTGCCCGTCCTCATCGTCGGGGACATCAACCCGGGCGGGGTGTTTGCGGCGCTGTTCGGGACGCTCGCGCTGCTGTCGCCGCAGGACCAGGCGCTGGTGGCGGGCTTCGTGATCAACAAGTTCCGCGGCGACGTCGCGCTGCTTCGCCCGGGCTTACGCCAGCTCGAGCAGCTCACCGGGCGCCCGACGTACGGCGTGCTGCCCTGGGCGGAGGGGCTCGAGCTCGACGCCGAGGACTCGCTCGGGCTGTCGGCCCCCGTGACGCCCCTGCCTGCCCTGGGGCCCGATGTGCTGCGTGTCTGCGTCGTACGCCTTCCGCGGATGTCGAACTGGACCGACATCGACGCGCTCCGCTGCGAGCCCGGCGTCCTGGTCCGCTTCGCCGAGACGCCCGAGGAGCTGGCCGACGCCGACCTCGTTGTGCTGCCCGGCACGAGGACGACCGTCGCGGATCTGGCCTGGTTGCGGTCGCGCCGGCTGGACGAAGCGCTCACCCGGCGGGCGGCGGAGGGCCGGCCGGTTCTGGGCATCTGCGGTGGCTACCAGATGCTCGGCCGCCGCATCTGCGACGACGTCGAGTCCGGAGCCGGCGTCGTGGACGGCCTCGGGCTGCTGCCGGTCGTGACGAACTTCGGCCGGGACAAGGTGCTCGGCCGCCCGACCGGCTCCTACCGGGGCCATCGCGTGACGACGGCGTACGAGATCCACCACGGCGTGCTCGTCCGCGATGGTGGCGAGGACTTTCTCGACGGCTGCTCCGTCGGGGCGGTGCGCGGGACGGTCTGGCATGGTGCGCTGGAGTCCGACGGCCTACGCCGGACGTTGCTCGCCGAGGTGGCAGCCGGGTGCGGCCGGCAGTGGGTGCCGGGGGAGCGTTCGTTCGCCGACGTCCGGCAGGCGCGTCTGGACCTGCTCGGTGACCTGGTTGCCGACCACCTGGACACCGATGCCCTGCTCCGCCTGCTTGAGCGCGGTGCGCCAGCCGACCTGCCCTTCATCCCGCCGGGCGCACCGGACTGATCCAGGAGCTCGTCCGGGAGCTCGTCCGGGAGCTAGGCGGCGATCGCCTCCTTGCTGGTCTCGGTGGCCGAATTGTTGTTGACGTTGATGAGCGTGCCCATGACCACCCCGCCGACGGCGAGGAAGCCGGCTGCGACCAGGAAGCCGGTGGCCCAGCCCGAGACGAGGGCGTCGAACGCGCCCGACTGGCCTGGTGCGGGCTGGCCGCCCGACAGCAGAGACTCGGTGCGGCTGGCGCTGACGGCCGTCAGGATCGCGAGCCCGAGGGCGCCGCCGACCTGCTGGCCGGCGTTGAGCAGGGCCGAGGCGATGCCAGCGTCGTCGTGCGGCACGCCGGAGATCGCCGCGCTGGTCAGCGACACGAAGGTCATGCCCAGGCCGCCGGCGACGAGCGCGAGCGACGGGAGCAGGACCGTCAGGTAGGAGCTGTCCGGTTGCAGCCGCAAGCCAAGCAGCAGCATGCCGACGCCAGCCAGGCTCATCCCGGTCAGCAGCAGCGGTCGCGGTCCGGTCCGGCCGAGCAGCTTGGCTGCGATGCCCGCACTGACCCCGATGAGCAGGGTCATCGGCAGGAAGGCGAGGCCGGCCTTGATGGGGCTGTAGCCGTTGACGACCTGCATCCACAGCGTGAGGAAGAAAAACATCGCGAAGATGCCGGCGCCGATGAACAACGCACCGGTGTCGGCTCCCAGCAGTGAGCGGTTCTTGAACAGCCGGAAAGGAACGAGCGGGGTGCGACTGCGCAGCTGCACGATGACGAACGAGGTCAACAGCACTACGGCGAGTACGAACACGCCCGTCTTTGTGCCAGCCGAGACGGTCTTGTCGTTGAGCTTGACCAGCCCGAAGACCAGCGACACGAGGCCACCGGTCGCGAGGACGGCGCCCGGGACGTCGAAGCCGGCGGAGCGCTCGTCCTTGCTCTCGGGCAGGAAGCGCAGCGCGCCGGCGACGGCGAGCACGGCGATCGGGACGTTGACGAAGAGCACCCAGCGCCAGTTGAGGTACTCGGTCAGCAGCCCACCGAGGATGAGGCCGAGGGCCGCCCCACCGGCGGTGATGGCGGAAAAGACGCCAAGCGCCTTGTTGCGCTCCTCTCCCTCGTCAAAGACCACGGTCAGCAGGGACAGGGCGGCCGGGGACATCAGTGCCCCGCCGAGACCCTGGAGCAGGCGGGCGGAGATGAGCAGGCCCTGGGACTGCGAAATCCCGCCGAGCAGGGAGGCGACCGCGAACAGGACCGCGCCGCTCATGAAGACCCGGCGGCGGCCGAAGCGGTCGGCGAGCTTGCCGCCGAGCAGCAGGAAACCGCCGAAGGTCAGCGTGTAGCCGGTGACGACCCACGACAGGTCGGCGGAGGAGAATCGCAG
>JANLPD010000051.1:0-7557 GCA_031367045.1 Frankiales bacterium
ACGGGTTGGGTGACTGCCTCGCAGCTGTGAGCAGCGCCTCAAACCGCAAGTAGGTCAGGCCAAGGGTCGGTGACTCCCGCGGGACAGTGGGCCGGCGGACGTAATCCGCCGGTGAGTGCTCGAGGACGCCGTCGATGACCCAGGTGCGGTAGAAGCCGGCGACGACCGACAGTCTCCGCGAGACAGTGGAGAGCCTGAACCGGCGGACGTCCAGCAATCCACCGCAAGTAGAGCTCGAGGTCGTTGCGCTGCGCGCCGAGCGGCGCGAGCTGCCGGTCCTGGCACCAGGTAAAGAACAATCGCAGGTCCGACGCGGTGTGCTCGCGCGACGTGCCGCGGCAGCGCGATAAATGAGCGACAACCGCCAGTCCCAGCTGGTGCGAGCCCAGCAGCGTGGCGTTGGTGGCCGCCATGCCGTCACAGTGCCTCCTCCACCGGCGTGCGCCATCCCCAGCGGAGTGACACCACGCGGCAGAAGCGGATGTTCGCGGAGGTGGCTAGCGAGGCCTCTTCACTGTGCCTAGTCCGCCGCAAGGTAAACAGGAACAGGAGTTACCGTTCGCCACGGAAACCAGCAAGTTGACCGTTGCGGGCATCTCAGATCGGCTACGAGCGACTGGGGGTTGGAAGCCGATTCACGGGAACCCGCGGGTGTTGCGCCGGATCTACCGTGAGCGACTTGGGTGGTGGGGTCGTCTGGCTGAACGGTGGTTGACGCCGACCGAGGTGTGCGTGCACTCCCGCGCTGTGGGCGCGGCGACGCGGGTCGGGGGGCTGGGGCGGAGCGCGTGTCGGCGGCTTGCTCAGCGGCGGGCGAGCGCTCGCATGAGCGGGCCGCCGGCGAGGATCTCTCCGAAGCCGTAGAGCGCGAGGCTGGTTCCGTCGGGGCGGGTGAGCATGCCATCGACGATGGACATCCCGAAGCCGGCGACGCCGTACTTGCCGACCACGGCGCGGCTGAGTGTCCGCAGCGCGACGTCGGCGGTGTCCGCGAGAGCGTCTGGACCTGCTCCCTGCCACTGTGCCTCCCAGCGGGTGGGCCAGCGGTACACACCGGCGGCGACTGCGTGGGCCGTCGTCGCCACGATGAGCCCGTCGAGCTCGGTGCGGACTCCCTGCGCGGCGTACGCGGGTGCGGCGAAGCCGGTCACCGCTGGCAGCCCGGCCATCGCCTGCGGCGCGAGTGTCTTCTGCAGGTAGACGTCGCCTGCTGGATCGGCGGGGTCGCCGGCGAGGAGATAGAGGAACTCCAGCCCGGCGAGGCCCTTGAACGTCCGCCGGGTCAGCAGGTTCAGTTCGGTGCTCGCGAGCCCTTCGTGGATGACGCGTCCGGCAATCGTCCGGCCCTGCCAGCGCAGCGTCGCCGCGGCGGTGCGCATCACGAACAGCTTCGTCGCGTCCGTGCCGACGAGCCGGTCGGTGAGCGGGTCGATTGTGAGCTCGAGCGCGTTCGGCTTGCTGCGGATCGTCCAGCCGGTGTCGGCGGTGCCGGACCAGGCGAACCAGTCGCTGTCGGGGAGTGCGGTCACGTCCGGGCCGGGGTGGGGGTAGCGCTGCACTCCCTGAAGGGGAACCCAGCCGGTCTGCTCGTCGTGCAGGACCGCGTACGCCGTCTCGGCTTGGAGCCGTTCGGCCCGCTGCCGCTTACGGGCGGGGGGCTGCTCGTCGTAGCCCCGGTTGGTGTCCAGTGCGAAGCAGACCCGGCCCGCGCTGTCGGCTCCGACGAACGACACGTAGTCGCTGACGTAGGCGAGCGGCGCGCCGTCGACGACGGCCGGGTAACGCGGGTCGGAGCTGCTCACGGCGCCGGCTCGACGGCCCGCTGCCAGGAGACGACGAGCTCGTTGCGGGTGCCGAACCGCTCGAGGTGACTGCCGAGGACGTGCTCGACGAGCCCGACCGCCTCCTCGTCCGGACCCTCCGCCAGGAGAGTCAAGATGCCGTCGCCGACGATGACGGTGCCGGTCCCGCCGCCGATGCTCGCGGTGGTGGCCTGCCCGTCGACTGTGAACTCGATCTTGCGCCCGAGGTGGGAGACGAGCTGCTTCGCGTACCGCTCGGGGCTTTCGGTGGCGACGTCGGCGCGCGAGGCCACCGGGGTGGTCCCGGCGCTGGTGTCGCTCATGAGGCGTTCGCGGTCGGGCCGACGAGCTTCCAGCTCTGCCAGGGCCAGCCGTTTGACGCGTTGAGGGTGATGTTCAGGAACGCCATCTCCTCGAGGGACCGCGCCATCCGCAGCCCGCCTGCGTCGATCACCCGGTACCCGAGGGACTCGGCGAGCGCGGTGGCGGTCGCCTTTGCGTCGCTGTCGTCGCCGGCGAGGAACGCGTCGAGGGGCTCGCCGTTCTCGGTCGGGTTCGTGTGCCGGCCGGCGAAGATGGTGTTGAACGCCTTGACGATCTTCGCGGCGGGGACCTGCTCCTGGAGAAGCTCGGCCGCGGATACGCCGGTCGTCGTGAGGCCGGTGTAGGTGTCGTTCAGGGGGTTCGTCGAGTCCACGACGACCTTGCCGTCGAGCGCGCGGCCGAGTTCGGCGGCGACGACCAGTGCGGCGCTGCCGGGAACGGCGAGGACGACGACGTCAGCGCCCTGCACGGCCTCGACGTTCGACCCGGCGGACGTCGCGCCCGCCGCTGCGGCGGCCTGCTCGGCGTGTGCCGGGTCGGCGGCGGCGAGCGCTGCGCCGACATTGCCGGCCCCGATGATGGCGATCTTCATGCTGTTCTCCTTGTAGTGGTCGTGCGGTGGTCGTGCGGTGGTCGTTGCCGCGGGTGAGGTTCAGGCGTCGAGCGGGGTAAGGAGCTTGAGGGCGATGCTCCTGAGTCGGTCGACGTCGTCGGGGTCGAGCCGGTCGAAGACGAGGCGACGGACCTCGGCGGCGTGTCCGGGCGCGTTCTGCTCGAGTACCGCCATGCCGGCGTCGGTGAGCTGGACGTACTGGACGCGCCGGTCGGTTGGGCAGGGCGTGCGGGTGACCCAGCCCCGGCCGGCGATCGCGGTGACGGCGTGCGAGGTGCGGGACTGGCTGGTTTCGGCGGCCCGGGCCAGCTCGGTGAGCGGAAGCCGCCCGTCGGGCTGGGCGGACAAGATCGCGAGGAGCATGTAGTAGACGTGGTTCACGCCTGCCTGCTCGCGGAGCTGGCGGTCCAGGGCCTGCGGGAGGAGCTGGACCACGCGCAGGAGCGGTAGCCACGCGCTCATCTCGCCCTCGTCGAGCCAGCGGGCGTCGTCGGTCTTGGTGCCGGGCATGGACGCGTCCTTACCCGAGCTCGGCACCAGCACTGCCGACCTCACGCGGCGGCGGGCTGCGAGAACAGGGAGGGCAGGTCGAGGGTATGGGCGGTGTGGTCGCGCTTCGCCGTCAGATACCTGGCGTTCGCCGCACTGACGTGCAGGCCGGTGGGGACGCGCTCGTCCACGGAGACCCCGTGCCTTTCGAGCTGGTGGGCCTTGTCCGGGTTGTTGCTGAGCAGCCGGATCCGATCCGCGCCCACGGCGGCAAGCATCTGGACGGCGGCGGTGTAGTCGCGCTCGTCCTCCCCGCGGCCCAGGGCCACGTTCGCCTCGTAGGTGTCGAGGCCCGCGTCCTGGAGGGCGTAGGCGTCGAGCTTTGCGTACAGGCCGATGCCGCGACCCTCCTGCCGGAGGTAGAGCAGGAAACCGCCGGTGTCGGTGATCCGCTCAGGGGCCTCGCGCAGCTGCGGCCCGCAGTCGCACCGCTCGCTGCCGAAGACGTCCCCGGTGAGGCACTCGCTGTGCGGGCGGACCAGCGGCGCCGTCTCGCCGAGCGCCGAGCGCACACGGGCGCCCTCCCAATCGCCCAGCCCGAGCAGGAGGTGCTCCTTGCCGTCGACGAGCCCGTCGAAGGTGAAGACCCGAGCCGTGGTGGCGTACCCGTCGGGGAAGCGCAGTGGGACCGTCACCTGCGTCCGAACGAAGGCGGCAGGCGCAGCGATGAGCTCGGCGGAGCGGTCGGCGAGGGTGGCGGCCATGGTGACTCCTGTCGGTTGAAGTTTCATGTTTCGCTGGATACGACAAAGTTGAGAGTTCATCTATTCCGGGTGTGGTCGTCGCGGCGATACCTGACGAAGCCCCGATCGCTGGGCGGGCCGGTGCTTCGGCGCGGCGCTCGTCGCCGAGCGCGCCCGAGCACTCGTCCGAGCCGTCGTGACGCCGTCCTCGGATCGGTCGGAGTCGCTAGCGTTGGCAGCCGGGCCCTTGGGGGACCGAGCCGCTGCCGCTGTCATCACATCGATAGCCGTTCCTGTCCCCCTGCCTGTGCACGTAGGTGGTCGGCGCCGGGAACTGTCGTCTGCCGGCCTGTCTGCTCGCGAGTCTTCGCCCTACCGGTGGGCGCGAAACTCAGGTTCTGCCGCTGATGAGGCGTGCACAGACTTCGACCGCGCAGGGCGGATGGCCAGCATTGCTGACGTTCGGGTCAGATGTTCGATGCATCGGGGGGCGCGTCGGGTGCCTGCGCCGGGGAGCCGGACCCCTCCGTCGAAAGGGGGGCGTTGAACCCGAGGGTGTAGGCGGTCATCGACAGCGAGCCATAGGCGTACCCGTCGATGAGCACGTCGGTGCCGTCGCCGCCGGCCGTACCCGCCAGGCCCGCGAGGTACAGGGCTGGGAGGAAGTGGTCGGGCGTCGGAACCGCGAGGTCGTAGTCGGGGTGCGCGTCCAGGGTCGCGAACTCGGTCGGGTCGGCGAGCATCAGCTGCTTGGCGTCGGTGTCGAATCGCTGCGCCCACTCGTAGCCGTCGTCGACCAGGTCCCAGTTCATCCCTCGTAGGTTGTGAACGACGTTGCCGGACGCGACGACGAGGACACCGGTCTCGCGCAGTGGGGCGAGGCGGGCCCCGAGGTTGAGGTGGTAGTCGGAGGGCTTGTCGGCGTTGACCGACAGCTGCACGACAGGGATGGAGGCGTCGGGGAAGGCATGGACAAGAACCGACCAGGTGCCGTGGTCGATGCCCCAACTGTCGAAGTCGGCGCCGACCCACGTCGGTCTGACGAGGTCGCTGACCTCGTCGGCGAGCTCCGGCAGGCCGGGGGCCGGGTACTCGACGTTGAATAGCTCGTCGGGGAAGCCGTAGAAGTCATGGATGGTCCGAGGCCTAGGCATCGCGGTTACCGCGGTCGCGTTGATGTACCAGTGCGCCGAGACGACCAGGATGGCGCGTGGTCGCGGCACCGCCTGGCCGAACGCCCGCCAGGCGCTGGTATAGCGGTTGGTCTCGAGGGCGTTCATGGGGCTGCCGTGGCCGAAGAACGCCGCAGGCATCAGGTCGCTCAGGGGCGTGGTCATGTAGCGACCTGTACCCGGCCGGGGTTGGTCTCGCCTAGGAACTCGATCCACGCGGTCCGGGCGCAGGGGTAATGCTTGGCCGCTTCCACGAGCTCAAGGAAGCCTGTGACAGTGCTCGTGAACCGGTCGGCGAGCGTCGTTTGTAAGTTGACCTGCTGCGTTGAGCTGGTGGCCTGCGTCAGCGAGACTGAACATGTCGGGGTAGATGTGCGCGCCCAGGTGCTCCAGGGGGACGCGAAGTGACCACAGCCCACGGTTGCCCCCGACCATGGAGGGGGACGCGGACATGATCAGCCCGTGCTTCCCGTGCCAAGGGTGCGGTCGGAGCCGGCTGACCCAGTCGATGAGGTTCTTGACCGTCCCCGGCATCGACGCGTTGTACTCGGGGCAGGCGATGATGAAGGCGTCGGCCTCGTCGAGTGCTGACCCGAACGAGATGGCTGCCGGCGGCAGTCCCGTCAAGTCCTCGTCGTCACCGTCGTAGCCGGGGCAAGAGAAGTCCCCGACTGTGCGCTGGGTGGTGCTGGTTCCGAATTTGCTGGCGGCTTCAACAGCGAGGTTCGCGAGGCGAGTGTTGAGCGACTCCTTTCGGGCTGATCCGGACAGCACGAGGATGTTCAGCGGCTGTGGCAGTGAGCTGGTCACGACGTTCCCTTCGAGGGTCGGGCTTCGGTTGGCTCAGTGTGCCGGGTAGAGCCGATCTAACTGGCTAGGCCGATCCGCAGGGCAGCCGGGTTGGCGAGCGCACCACCTCCCAGCTGCCCTGTCGCGACGTCGGAGGGTTTCTGCGCCGCTAAGACAAGGACGCCGTCGCCAAGGGCGAAGACGGCCACGCCGCCCTGTTCGCGAACCTGCTCAACAACCTATCCAGCAGAGCCTCTGGACAACCCCCACGACCGAATCGGGCGGGCCCCGACCCGCCCGCCCGATCACCGGCATAGGCAGCTTTCATGTGCGCCCTGCTGCATCGGCACATCGAAGAACGACAGCTCTCCATCGGGCAGGGGCTTGACTCGTCAGGTGCCGGAGGCCATGTAGGCGGCGAGGATGTAGTTAGGGTGGCGGTCGAGGTTCTTGCGAGCGCGGTCGTACCGCATGGTGGTCCTGGGGTCGGCGTGCCGGGCCGCGATCTGGACGTCACGCAGGTCGACCCCGGCATCGAGCATGGTCGTGACGAAGGTATGCCGCAGCATTGTGCGGGTGCATCCGCGGGAGCCGGACGCCAGCCTCAGCGGCGAGCTGACGTAGCCGCCGGGTGGCGGCATGCCGGTCCATCCGGACGCCACGCCTGTTTAGGAGCAGCGGGCCGGATGGTCGGTCCGTCGCTGCTCGGTCGACGGCGCGGCTGACCGCAGGCGGCAGCGGAACGAGGACCACGCGGCCACCCTTGCCGCACACGCGCAGGACGCGGTGTCCGTGTTCTTCGCCCAGGTCATCGATATCGGCGCCGACGGTCTCGAAGATTCGCAGCCCAAGTAGTCCCAGAAGGCACACCAGGGCAAAGTCGAACGGGTTGCTCGACTGCCGAGCGGCGGTGAGGATGGCCTCGAACTGAAAGTGCGTCAGGCCGAGCGTGGGTGACTCCGGCGGCACCGTGGGTCGACGGACGTACTCGGCCGGGGAATTCTGCAGGACCTCGTCGAAGACGCAGGTCCGATAGAAGCCCGCCACGACCGACAGCCTCCGGGACACAGTGGATGGCTTGAACCGGCGGACGTTCTGCATTCCAACGCAGGTACAGCTCGAGGTCGTTGCGCGTGGCGGTCAGCGGCGCGAGTTGCCGGTTCTGGCACCAGCCGAAGAACACCCGCAGATCAGACTCCGTGTGCTCACGCGATGTGCCCCGGTAGCGCGACAGATGAGCGGCCGTCGCGAGACCAAGCTGTTGCGACGGACCAGCAGAGGCGTCGAAGACCGCCATGGCGCCAGTGTGCAACGCAACCGGAACGTCGACCATCGGCCGATCGAGTGACAGCACGCGGCAGATGAGTGCGTTCCCGTGCCTCCTGTAGTGACCCTTCTACTGCGTCAGTTGGGTCGGCAGGCGGCGCAAGCGAAGGTGACGGACGACGCGGCACGTCGGGCTCGACGTGCGGCCAAGGAAGACGATCGGGATGTGGACGATGATGCACGACGAGCCCGGATACGAGCTGAGGAAGCAGCCTGAGACGCTACGGACGCCGAACGCAGACGGGCCGCCTCCTACAAGCCATCTACGTGGCGAGGTGGTCGTGGCCCGGGTTCGTTCG
>JANLPD010000470.1:0-6989 GCA_031367045.1 Frankiales bacterium
TTCGCCGTCGACCTCCGGGGCCGGTGGGTCAGGTCGGTCGAGGATGCACGCGAGTGAGAACTCTTGCGGCGGGGGTCCCCGACGCTGAGCGCTCCGTGGGTGCTGGTGCGGCCCGCGAGGCACCCCTCCCCGTGCACTGCATCTGCTGCGCCGGTCGCAAGCGGCAGTCCCGCCCGCTCCTTCTAGAACAATGCGCTGGCGAGTGCGCGCCGGCCGGCCACGACCCGCGGGTCGAGCGGGTCGAGCGCGGAGAGCAGCTCGAGCAGGTGCTGCCGCACGACCTCGCGGTCCTCCCCGGACGTCCTGCGCACCAAGCCGACCAACCGGTCGACGGCCGCCTCGAGCTGTTCGCCCAGGACCTCGATGTCGGCCGCTGCGGTCTGTGCGGCAACCTCGTCGGGAGCCGCCGCCGCAGCGGCCAGGACCACCTGAGGGTCGGCGCCGTCGGTACGCAGCAGGAGCTGCGCCCAGGAACGCCCCGCTGCGGCCTCGGCATCAGCCGGGGAACGCACCAGCAGCGCGTCGTACGCCGCCACCGCGCCTGCGTAGTCCCCGTCGAGCAGGGCGTTCTCTGCGGCGACGAGATCCGGGTCAGTCGGCAGCTCGGCGGGCGGAACGCCGTCGTCGGCGCCGGAAAGGCCGGCCTGCTTGGCGGCCGCAAGGACCTGCTCGAGAAACGCGCGCACGTCGGCCTCCGGCAGCGCGCCGGTGAAGCCCTGGACCAGCCGCCCCCCGAGAGCGAGCAGCACCGACGGGATGCTCTGGATCTTCAGCTGACCCGCGATGCCCTGGTTGCTGTCGACGTCGAGCTTGGCAAGCACCCAAGCCCCGCCCGCCTCCTCGGCGAGCCGCTCGAGCACCGGTGACAGCTGCTTGCACGGCCCGCACCAGTCGGCCCAGAAGTCGATCAGAACCGGGACGGACAAGGACCGCTGCAGCACCTCGGCTTCAAAACTCGCCTCGGTGACGTCGATGACGTGCGCCGACACGGCGGGCACGGCGCCGTTGCCTGGCGGTGAAGGGGGCGGTGCTGGTGGGCGGGCGAGCGACGACAGGTCGACCGCCCCCGCGATGTTCAGGTCCGTGGGGCGCATCCGCATGTCCTCATCCAACACCGGTCCGAGCCCAACGCTTCCACGACCTCCTTCGGAGGCGGCCACCAGCGGCCTCGACGGCTGCCGCTCCGTGCGGTGCGGGCGCTCGTGGGCATCTGCTGCGCAAGGGCGCCCGCTGCCCCGCCCTGCCCCGCCTGCCAAACGGAGGCGCAGGGGCGCCCGCTGCGTGATCAGGGCCGCTGATCACGGATCCCGCTCGGTCCGGGGCCGTGATCACCGGCCCCGATCATGCAAAATGGCGGCGTAGGGCAGTCTTGCCGGGTGGAGACGCCGAGGTTCTGCACCGCCTGCGCAGGCGCCCTCGTGACGACCGGGCGGCACCCGGTCTGCACGGCCTGCGGGCAGGTCCACCACCGCGACCCCAAGGTGGGCGTCGGAGTGGTCATCCACGACGAGCAGGGCCGGCTGCTGCTCGTCCGGCGCGGCGTCGACCCGGCCTGCGGGCTCTGGGCGCTGCCTGCTGGGTACGTCGACGCGGGCGAGGACCCACGCTCAGCAGCAGCCCGCGAGGCCCTCGAGGAGACGGGCCTGGTCGTCGAGGTCGGGCCGGTCGTCGACGTCTACCCGGGGCCGGGTACTGGCGGCGGCGCCTCGTTCTTCCTGGCCTTCACGGCCCGGGTCGTCGGGGGGGTGCTCGCCGCGGGTGACGACGCGACCGATGTGGGTTTCTTCGCGGCCGACGCACTGCCCGAGCTGGCGTTCGCGAGCACGCTAGCCGCGGCTACTTCCGCAACCGCCTGAGCAGTAGGACAATCGCCACCAGAGCGAGCAGGACCGGCGCGAGACGCTTCAGGACCGGCGCACCGGCGGTGTCGAGCAGGTTGATCGCCTCGGCCTGGCGCGGCGGCGAGGTCCGGATGGCAGACGCGGTAGGAGCTCCTGCCGAGCCGGCCGCCGACGGGGCGCCTGACGCGGTGGCCGCCGACGGGGCGCCCGCTCCAGTGGCCGCCGACGGGGCCGCTGGCGCGGTGGCCGGCTCCGGGGCCACCCCGCCGGAGCGGATCTCCTCTGCGAGGCAGGCCGCGAACTGGTCGACGAGCTTGCTACTCACGTCGGCCAGCACCCCGCGACCGAACGACGCCGGCTTGCCCGTGACGTTGAGGTCGGTGTCGACCTCGACGTCGGTGGTCCCGCCCTGGTCGACGAGGCGCATGGTGACGATCGCCTTCGCCGTGCCGGTGCCCCTGGTCTCCTTCGCCGCCCCCTCGATAACCGCGACCCCAGCCGCCTCGTCGAGCGAGAGGAACTTCGCGGTGCCGCCGTAGGTGAGGTTTATCGGCCCGACCCTCACCTTGACGGTCCCCTCAAAGGTGTCGCCGTCGTGCCCGGTCAGCGTCGCACCGGGCATGCACGGTGCGATGCGCTCCACGTCGAGCAGGACCTTCCAAGCGTCGGCCTTGGGAACCGGGACGGTGAAACGGTTCTCGAGCTTCATGGGGTCTTCTCCTGGAGGGTGCTGAGGTCGGCGGGGGTGTCGATGTCGAAAGGGTCGCCGGTGTCGCCGCACTCGACGGCGACGACCAGCTCCGGGTGCGCCCGAAGCCAGCCGCGCGCCCCCGAGTCGCCAACGGCCAGAGCCGCGACGTCGGCCCAGGTCGAGCGGTCGAGCAGCACTGGGTTGCGCTGCTTCCCGGCGTACGACGCCACGGCGGCGCGCGCGCCGGACCGCCAGGCCGCGAGCAGCCGGGCCACCGCGACCGGGCCGATCAGTGGCTGGTCGGCCAGCGCCACGACGCACGCCTGCACGTCGGGATCCAGGGCCGCGAGGCCGGCGCGGAGCGAGGCACCCATGCCGTCGGCCCAGTCCTGCGCCACCAGCACCTCGGCCCGGCCGGCAGCGGCGCGGGCCTGCTCGGCCTCCGCTCCGAGGACGACGAGGACCCGGTCGCAGCCGCCGCTGGTCAGCAGTCGCACCCCGCGGGTGACGAACGGCTCACCGTCGAGCTCCAGAAGGGCCTTGGGGCGGCCGAATCGCCGGCCGGCGCCGGCGGCGAGGAGCAGTCCAGCAACGGTCACTGAGCCGGCACCTCGTGGCGGTGGATCGTCCCGCCGACCTCGCCGAGCGGCCGGCCACTGCCACCCCAGCGCTCGCGGACGATCTCCGCAGCGATCGACACCGCAGTCTCTTCGGGAGTCCGGGCGCCGAGGTCCAGGCCGATGGGCGACCGGAGGCGCCCCAGCTCCTGCTCGCTCATCCCGAGCTCGCGCAATCGGGCCAGCCGGTCCTCGTGCGTCCGCCGGCTTCCCATGGCGCCGATATAGCCGGCCGGGGTCCGCAGAGCGAGCTCGAGAAGTGGCACGTCGAATTTCGGGTCATGGGTGAGTACGCAGATGACGGTGCGCTCATCCACCGTGGTGCTCGCCAGATAGTCGTGGGGCCAGGCACACACGACCTCGTGCGCCTCGGGGAAGCGACGGGCGGTGGCGAAGACGGGTCGGGCGTCGCAGACCGTCACGCGGTAGCCGAGGAAAGCCCCGGCCCGGGCGACGGCGGCCGCGAAGTCGGTCGCACCGAAGACCAGCATCCGCGCCGGCGGCGTAAAGGAGTGGACGAAGACCGCGACCTCATCGATCCGGCGCTGACCCCGTGGCCCGTAGTGGCGCGTGCCCGTCTGACCGGCTGCCAGCATCCCGCGGGCGTCGTCCACAACCGCGACGTCGAGGCCCTCCGTGCCGAGCGAGCCGGTCACCTGCTCGGGTGTCACGAGCAGCAGCGAGCCGACCGCAGCCGGGCCGCTGACCACCGTCGCCAGGGCGGCCGGCTCGTCGATCACCAGGCGGTCGAGCAGGGCGGTGAGGACAAGCGCCTCCGGCGCTCCGACCTGATGAACGAGCACATCCAGCACACCGCCGCAGGTCAGCCCGACCGAGTAGGCCTCGTCATCGCTGATGCCGTAGGTCTCCAGCACGGGTCCCTCGCCGGCCAGGACTAGCTCGCCGGCGGTGTACACGGCGCCCTCGACGCAGCCACCCGAGACGCTACCGAGCGCCTCACCGTCCGGGCCGACGGCCATCGCAGCGCCCGCTGGCCGCGGCGCGCTGCCTCGGACGCTCACGACGGTAGCCAGCGCGAACGGACGGCCGGATGCCAGCCAGTCGCGGAGTCCCTCCGCGATGTCACGCACGACGCACACCCCCGACGACGTCGGCAAGATGTTCCAGGGCAGCCAGGCTGTGGCCCTCGACGAAGTCGTCGACGTAGGGAAGCGCCGCAGCCATACCTGCTGCCAGCGGAGCGAAACCGGGTGCGGCCTTGCGCGGATTGGCCCACACCACCCGGTGCGCCAGCCGGCGCAACCTGGCCACCTGCTCCCCCAGAAGGACCGCGTCCCCACGCTCCCAGCCGTCGGACATGACGACGACCACGGCGCCGCGGGCTGTGCCGCGCTGTCCCCATGTGTTGAGAAACTCCTTGAGCAGCAGGCCAAGCCGGGTGCCCCCACCTGCATCGGGTAGGGCCGCAACGACCGCCGCCATCGCCCGGTCCGGGTCGGAGTGCGACACCTCCCGGGTGACCCGGGTGAGCCGGGTGCCGAGGGCGAACACCTCGGTCGGGGCGCCACCTCGGCGTACCGCCGCGTGCGCAAAGCGCAGCAACGCGTCGGCGTAGACGTCCATGGAGCCGCTGACATCGAGCAGCAGGACGACCCGGCGCGGGCGGCTGGACGTCCGGCGACGGACCGGGCGGGCGGGCTCCCCACCAGCCCGCAACGTGGCCCGCACGGTGCGCCCGGGGTCGATCTCGCCACGCGCCGACGGACGGCGGCGGCGGGTCCGCCGCAGCTCCCCTGACAGCCGCATCCGGGCGAGCAGCCGGTGCAGGTCGGCGCGCTCCTGCGGCGTCAGGGTCGTGACATCGCGGTGGCGCAGCTGCTCGACATCACTCGCCGCCGCGCTCGCGCGCTCCTGCGTACCGTCCTCGCTCTCGCTCGCGTCGTCCCCCGGACCGCTCCCCGCGACCACCCGCAGCCTCGGCTCAAGCAGCCGCTGCCGCCGCACCAGGGAACCGGGGCGATCTCCGAAGTACGCCTGGAACGCACGGTCGTAGCGGGCCAGCTCGTCGGCCGTCCCACACAGCGTCAACCGGCCGGCCCAGTAGACGTCCTCGACGCGCGATGGGTCGAGCTCCGAAACCGCCTGCAAAGCGGCATGGACCCGGTCGGGGGACGCCGCCACACCGGCCGCCCGCAGGGTCTTGGCGAACCCCACCAAGCTGTCCACGCCGTCGTAGCGGTGCTCAGCCACCCGCGACCGCCAGCGCGATGAGCGCACCGACGTCGAGCCGGCGAGCGTGCTCCTGGTCCTCCCGGTACTTAAGGACGGCGCCCAGGGTGGCTGTCGCAGTGTCGGCGTCGAGCTGCTCGGCGCCGAGCGCGACGAGCGCCTGGGTCCAGTCGATCGACTCCGCCACGCCGGGCGGCTTGAGCAGGTCCTCGCCGCGCATCGCCTGGACGGCCGCAGCCACCTGGCGGCACAGCCGCTCGCTCGCTTCGGGCACCCGGGCGCGGACGATCGCGACCTCGCGGGCGAAGTCCGGATGCTCGACCCAGTGGTAGAGGCAACGCCGCTTCAAGGCGTCGTGGACCTCGCGGGTGCGGTTGCTGGTCACGACCACCGCAGGAGGGATCTCAGCCCGCACGGTGCCGAGCTCGGGGACTGTGACGGTGTAGTCGGACAGCACTTCGAGCAGGAAGGCTTCGAACTCGTCGTCGGCCCGGTCGACCTCGTCGACGAGCAGGACCGACGGCGACGTCTCCAGTGCCGCGAGCAGCGGGCGCGCCAGCAGGAACCGTCGGCTCCAGACCTCGCCCTCGAGCGTCTCGGCGTTTGCTCCGCCGGCCGCCTCTGCCGCCCGCAGGTGGAGCAGCTGGCGGGGGAAGTCCCAGTCGTAGAGCGCCTGCGAGGCGTCGATGCCCTCGTAGCACTGCAGGCGCAGCAGGGGGGCGCCCAGCAGCCCCGACAGGGCATGCGCCAGCGACGTCTTGCCGACGCCGGCTTCCCCTTCGAGGAACAGCGGTCGCGGCAGGGCGAGAGAGAGGTAGGCGGCTGTCGCCGTGCCCGTGTCTGCGAGGTAGCCCTGCTCGGCCAGCGCGCGCCCAAGGTCGGCGGGGGACGCGATCCCCTCGGGGAGCAGCCCCCGCCGGCCCTCGACGGTCACCCCTTGCCTAGAGCCCGGCTGCGGCGGCGACAGCGCGCCGCGTCAGCACGCGAGCAAGGTGCTGGCGGTAGTCGGGTTGTCCTCCGAGGTCGGCCGGCGGGTTGGTCCCGTCGGCGGCGTGCGCCGCGGCCGCAGTGACCGCAGCGACGGAGGCGTCCGCCCCGGCCAACGCGGCCTCGACGGCGTTCGCCCGCACAGGGGTGGATCCCATGTTGGTCAGTCCGACCCGGGCCTCGGCGATGGAGCCGTTGTCACGTCGGACTGCGGCCGCCACCCCGACGATCGCCCAGGCCTGCGCGACCCGGTTGAACTTCTCGTAGGCGACGCCCCACTGCCCGACGAGCTTGGGGAGGCGGACCTCGACGAGCAGCTCATCGGGTGACAGGGCGGTCTGCAGGTAGTCCAGGAAGAAGTCGGCGGCCGCGATCGTTCGTCGCCCTCCCGGCCCCTGCGCCACCAGCTGCGCGTCGAGTGCAAGCGCGACGGCGGCCAGGTCGCCGGCCGGGTCGGCGTGCGCCAGCGCACCGCCAAAGGTCCCTCGGTGGCGCACCGCGGGGTCGGCGACGGTCGCTGTGGCCTCGGCGACCAGGGCGGCGTGCTGCCGGATGAGCGGGTCTAGACTGGTCACGCCTACCATGCACGCGGAAACATCGACGACGCGCTTAATTCCGCCGCGAAGACCGTCACCGCCGAATACCGCGCACCGTATCTGGCGC
>JANLPD010000493.1:0-1903 GCA_031367045.1 Frankiales bacterium
CGCGCCCTAGCCGCCCGCGACCACGGCTGCACCACCCGCGGCTGCACCCGACCACCCGCCCACTGCGACGCCCACCACCTCACCTCACTCGCCGACAACGGCCCCACCACCCTTCACAAGGACAATGCTCGTTCGTGTTACCGTCTGCGTTGTGACGCAGGCGGCGGTGTATGCGCGGATCAGTTCCGACCCGAACGACACCGCGCTGGGGGTGAAACGCCAGTTGAAGGACTGCCTGGCGTTGGCCGAGCGCAAGGGCTGGCCGGTGGCCGAGACGTTCTTCGACAACGACGTGTCGGCCACCAGCGGGAAGCCCCGGCCGCAGTACCTCCGGATGATGACGGCGCTCGCCGAGGGACGCCTCGATGCGCTGGTCTGCTGGGACGTCGACCGGTTGACCCGGACCCCACGCGAGTTGGAGGACGTGGTGGACCTCGCCGAGCGTCGTGGGGTGGCCTTAGCCTCAGTCGGCGGGGAGATCGACCTGGCGACCCCGCAGGGACGACTGACGGCGAGGATCAAGGCCAGCGTGGCCAAACACGAAACCGAGCAGCTCACCCGCCGGGTGAAAGCCAAGATGGCCGAACGCGCCGAGTCCGGCGCGCCACACGGCCGGACCGCTTATGGCTGGCGTCGCGAGCAGGTGTACGACGACCAGGGACGCCGGCTCGGCTCGCGCGACGTCGTGCACCCTGAGCAGGCCGCGGTGATCCGCGGCGCCGCCGCGGCGATCCTGGCCGGTGACTCGCTCCGCTCGTATGTCGCCGCCCTGAACGCCGGTGGCCAGCGCACCGTCAACGACAAACCGTGGGTCACCACCACGCTGCGGGGGATCTTGCTCCGCGAGCGCAACACCGGCCTGCGGGTGCACCAGGGCGAGGTGATCGGCCGGGGGAACTGGGAACCCGTGCTCGACGAGGACACCTACCGCCGGGTCGTCGCCGTCCTGACCGACCCCGACCGGCGCACCAGCCCGCCGAGCAACGCGGTGAAATACCTGCTGTCCGGGATCGCCAGATGCGGCATCTGCGACGGCCCGATGCGAGTGCTGGTCGCCTCCCCTGGAAATGGGCGGACCCGAGACTCCTACATCTGCCAGTTCGGCTACCACGTCCGACGCCCCCGGTTGGACCTTGACGAGCTGGTCACTGGGCTGGTGGTCGGCCGGCTCGCCCTACCCGATTCCGCAGCAGCCTTGACCACCGGTAACGGCGCGCAGGTGCAAGACGCACTGGCCAAGGCCGCCGCCATCCGGGCCCGGCTCGACCTGGCTGCTGACTCCTACGCCGACGGAAACATCGACGGCCGCCAACTGGCCCGTATCACCGGCAAGCTCCGGCCCGAACTCACCCAGGCGGAACACACCGCCCGCGCTGCCAGCACCGCACCTGACCTGCTCGACCTCGCCACCCCCGACATCACCAGACGTTGGGACGGCCTGCCGCTAGCCCGTCAGCGCGCCGTCATCGACCTACTCCTGGAAATCAGCGTCGACCGCACCACCCGACGCGGCGCCGGCGCCCGCTTCGACCCGCAGTCCATCCGCATCACATGGAAGGCCAGGTGACCATCGCAAGGCACGCTCAACGGGCATCGGGTTCAACCAGCGACGGGACTCAAACCAAGTCCCCATGGGGCTTCTTCGTCACGAACTGATGCTCCAAGGCAAGGGTTGAACTTCTTGCAAGCGACCGTCACGAAGTCGCTCGCCGCGATCGGTCTGAACATCGACCAGGTGACCTGCTACCTCGGTCACCACGACCATGAAGACCCCACGCCCAGATCGCCCTAGCCTCGATCTTTCGCGTGGCCTGGGGAATGGGCTGGGTGGACCTGATCAGGAACGTCCCGCGAGTAGCGGACCTCGGCTTCCGACAGGTCGCTGTTGGCGGTGGCGAGGACG
>JANLPD010000501.1:0-1854 GCA_031367045.1 Frankiales bacterium
GGGCCGGCGAACCGGGCCTGCCCGGAGCGGATGTCGAAGCCGTGGGCGATCGCGACGTCGAGGTACTTCGCCTGCCGCATCGCCTCGATCAGCGCGTCCTTCTGCGCCATCACCGACGGCAGGTCGACCGGCCCGGCGCTCGTCCGGACACCCGGGAAGGCGCCGTGCAGGGCGTGCTCCCGCTGGCCGCTCGCTGCGAGCAGGGTCTTGCTCGGGACGCACCCGACGTTCAGGCAGGTCCCGCCGACGACTCCCCGCGCGACCAGGACGTCGCTGCGGGCCTCCCCACGGGCCTGGATGCCCGCGGCCATCGCCGCGCCGCCCGTCCCGACCACCACGAGGTCCAGAAGATCACTGCTGCTGCTCATGCCCGCACGGTAAAGTCTCCCCTCCACTGGAAGGTCAACCCGTACGCAGCCTGGGACTGGGGCCCGACGGGCCGGTTCCTCGCACCGCACGACGCTGACAGGCTCAGCAGCAGGACGTCGCCGGGTCGCCGTCCGGGTCGGCCGCGGCGCTGGCGCCGCAGCAGGCGCCGGCGGTGGCCTGGCCGGCGTCGAGCAGGGTCTGCGGGCTGGTGCCGAACGTCGGGCTGTCCGCGAGGACGGTGTAGACCTCCCACCGTTCTCCGGCCGGGCCGGTGACCCAGACCTTGTCCTGGGTGGCGAAGCAGCAGGTTGTGCCCATCTCCTGGTCGGTGAACAGGCCCTCCCCGGACAGCCGGGCGATCTCGGAGTGGACGGTGGTGGTGTCGGGGACCTCGACGCCGAGGTGGTTGAGGGTGCCGCCCTTGCCGGGGTTTTCCAGCAGAACGAGCTTGAGCGGCGGCGCGGCGATGGCGAAGTTCGCGTAGCCGGGGCGTCGCTTGGCCGGGCCGGTTCCGAGCAGCCTCGTGTAGAAGTCGACGGCCGTGTCGATGTCGTCGACGTTCAGAGCGAGCTGGACCCGGCCACCTTTCGGGGTCGGGGCCGAAGAGGTGGCTGGGCTGGTCTGCGTGACGCTCACGATTGCGCCTTCCGTCAGGTCTTCCTCGACGTATGTCGAAGGATGCGACCGTCGCACGACGAATTGATGAACGTCAAGGTCTTGCCTGATATTTGTCAAGCCGTGTGGGAGTGTGTGGCCATGCCGAAGGCCCTGCCCGTGCTCGACACGACCGCGCCGGTCTGCTGCGCACCGCTCGCCTCCGGCGTCATGGCCGCCGGGGACGCCCTGGCGGTCGCGCTGCGCCTGAAGGCCCTCGCGGACCCGGTCCGGGTCCAGCTCAGGACCATACTCCTCGCGGCGGCGGCGACCGGCGTGTGCACGTGCGACCTGGCCCCGACTGTCGGGCTGTCGGAGGCCACCGTGAGCCATCACATGCGGGTCCTGCGGGAGGCCGGCCTGGTCGAGGGGACCCGGAAAGGCACGAACACCTGGTACCGGCCCAAGCCCGACGCGCTCGTGGCGTTGGTGAAGGTCCTCGACCCGGCCTGCTGCTGACGTGACCCGCGGGGCGCTCGACACGTCGGTGCTCCTGGTCGCCACCGCCGAACCCCGGCACGCCGACAGCCACCACCTGTCGGTCCTCGAAGGCCCATGCGTCCTCGAACATTCGGTGATGCCAGCGCAGGAAGGTCTACTCGCTTCGCCCCGCGACACTGTCCGCGCTCGCAGTGCGGCCCTGGCGTCGCTGATCGGTCCACGGCCGACCGTGGTGACCGCGCGGCCGGTGACAGTTCGGCTGCCTGCCCTCGTGCTCGAGTCGGCGTCGCGGCATCAGTTGACGTGTTGCCCGTCGGCAATCGGCGGGTGCGCCGGCGTCGGTGAGCCACCGATCAGGCTGATCAGGCGCTGCTTTCGCCAAGTCCAGGG
>JANLPD010000550.1:0-4687 GCA_031367045.1 Frankiales bacterium
CGCTGATGCTGTCGCAGGTTTTCTGGAAGACGTTCTGCACAACGCCACCGAGGGCGAAGATGATGATGATGATGACGGCCGCGATGGCGGCGACGAGCAGGCCGTACTCGACGGCCGACGCCCCCTCCTCGTCGCGGTTGGAGATGTTTTTGCGGATCGCTGCCAACATGGCTTTCCTCCTTCGGCCACAAGAGCGGTGGCCCCCCTGGCCACCGCTCCAGATCAAGGTAGGTCCGCGAAACGCAAACCGGCATGGGTAGGAGTGGTTGAACTGTCGGTCCGCGTGGCCGATTGACCGGCCGATTCAACTGTGCTCGTGGCTGGTGGACCCGGGGGCTGTGATCAGGCCGTGCCGGATGGCCGCCATCAAAGCCTGTGCGCGGTTGGCGGCACCCAGCTTCTCGTAGAGGTTGGAGATGTGGGTCTTGGCCGTGGACTCGCTGACGTAGAGCTGTTTGGCCAGTGCTGCGATGGTCAGCCCTTGGGCAAGCAGGTCGAGCACGTTCCTCTCGCGCGGGGTCAGCTGGATCGCGGTCACACTCAGGCGCCGGCGCAGCGCGCTCGCGAGGTCGGCTGCGACGAACGAGGTGGGCGCGGAGGCAGCGTGCCGGGCCGCGGCGAGCACGTCGTCGGCGGGTGCGTCTTTGGCCACGAACGCTGAGGCGCGCGCGTCCAGTGCACCGAAGAGGTGGTCGTCGCCGGCGTACATCGTGAGCACGACGATTCCCATGTCGGGATGCGCCTCGCGCAGGGCGCGGGCTGCGTCCAACCCGCTGCCGTCGGGCAGTCGGATGTCCAGGACGACGACGTCGGGCTTCAGCGCAGCGGCCTGCGAGATCGCCTCATCGACCCGCGACGCCTCACCGACGACCGCGAACCCGGGGTCGCTCTCGAACGCCCGCCGCAGGCCATGTCGGATCAGCTCATGGTCGTCGACCAGCAAGACCGTCGTCGGCACGACTCACCTCCTCGGGTCTGTCGAGTCGGCCCTCGAGGACGGGACCCACGCGGCAGGTGACCACGGTCCCAGACGGTTTCCGGGGAGACACGCTGAACTCGGCACGCAGCCGCGCTGCACGCTCCCGCATGATCTCCATCCCAAAGCTGTCGTCCTCGCCCTTCGAAGTGACGCCGAGGCCGTCGTCCGCCACCACGAGCCGGGCGCGCGGCGGGTCGATACTGCAGGCAACCCAAAGGTTGTCGGCCTTCGCATGCTTGCGTGCGTTCGTGATCGCCTCTTGGGCGATGCGCAGCAACTCAGCCTCCGTGTCAGCCGGCAGCCTATGCGGGGACTCGTCGAGGGTCAGGTGGACAGTCATCGCGCTGGCCGTGCCCACCGCGCGTACGTACTCCGTGAGCGCGCCCCCCAAACCGCCGTGCTGGTCGACCTCCGTACGCAGCTCGAACAGCGATGAACGCAGCTCCCCGATCACGCGACGGAGCTCGGCCCGCAGCTGGGCGAGGGGTTCGGCCAGAGCCGCCGCAGATGTTTGCGACCGGCTTGTCTCCCTCATCAGGTTGTCCAGCAGGTACCCCATGGCCGCGAGGTCCTGGGCGATGCCGTCGTGGATCTCGCGGCCGAGGCGTCGACGCTCCTCGACCGTGGCCACTTCTCGCAGCTCGTCGAAGAGCAGGGCCGTCTCCAGCCGGAGCGCCGACCCGGTGACTGCTTTCTGCAGGTCCCGAAGCGTGGGTACGGACGGCAGCTCCGGGGAGTCCACCTCAATGGCAATCACGCCGATCGTGCCCAGCCCCACGACGAGGGGGATGACGAGGTAGCTGCCGCCGCTCTCCCCGGCCAGCGTCCCTGGTCGGGCCTGCACCGTCTGGCTCGCCCAGGCATCGCTGAGTGCGCTGTCACGATGCAGGTCGAGGTCCCACTCGGTGCGCCTGGCACCGGTCGTCGCCAGGACGGCGAGCCGCTCGCCGGAGGTGCGGGCCAGGACTGCCCCGGACTTCACCTCCAGACCACGGGTTTGGATGTCTCGCAGGATCGCATCGGCCAGAGCCACCTTGTCCAGGCCGACCGACAGGTGGCGCGCCACCGTGCGGAGTTGGCCCACCAACCGGTAGGCCGCGACGTACTGGTCTTCGGGGCCGACACGCTGCAGCTGCAACCGGTGGATCCAGGCTGCCAGCAGGCCGACGAGAACGGCGACAGCGACCCACTCGGCGCCGGATGCGAGCACGTCCGACCCCATCCTCGGGTCGACGACGCGGGCGGCGCTCAGCAGCCCAACCCCCGCCACGCTGACTGGCGGCAGCGCCCCTTCGATCCCCAGCATGAAACCGCCGACGAAGGCTGGCGCCAGCAGGTAGGGGAGCAGGGGGCTGTGATTGCCGCCGGTCGCCAGCACTCCGCCGGCCCACAGTGCACCCTCGATGACCCCTGCGAGGCGCTGAGAGGTCGCGTCCGACCGTACCGAGCTAGACAGCACGGTCACCAGAGCAAAGCCCAGCAGGAAGGCGATGAGCTTCGGGCTCAGCGGGAACTCCTGAGCTATGCCGAGAACGGCGCACAGCAACAGGCCGGTGGTGCGGACAACAGTGTCCACGCGCAGCGATGACGGCACGGGGCACGTTCGCACAACAGCTGTCAGGGAGCAACGATGGGTTTTCGCTGCCGTCGGCGCTCGACTTCTGCTAGGCATGCGCGGTGACCGATGAGCTGGTGGCCCTCAGTGACGTCCTGGCGCGCGCGGATGAGCAGTTGGTGAGCGGCAAGTCCGCCGCACCCCGGACCTGGCCCGTGGGCTTCTCGCCCCTCGACACCTACCTCGGCGGTGGGGTGCGAGCAGGTGAGCTCGTGCTCGTGGGCGGTCCACAGGGACTCGGCAAGACGACCTGGGTCCTGCAGGCCATGCGCAACGTCGTCAACGGTGGCGGCGCGGGCATCTACTTCTCCTTCGAGCACGATGAGCAGACCATCCTGGAGCGGCTCGTTGCGCTGGAGTCGGCTGCCCTCGAGAAAGAGGAAGGGGTCCCGCTCCGCAAGGTCCGTGAGGCCATGCAGGCCCTCGATGGCAGCCGGGGCTCGCTCCGGGACCGGCTCGTGGACACGCCTGGCGCGGTGGCCGCCCTCGACGCCATTGCGGGCTACGACGACCGCTTCCAGGTGCACCGGTCGAGCGGCCGCACGACGACAGTTGAGATCATTCGTCAGGTCGTCCTGAAGGCCGCCGAGACCGAGCCGCCACTGGTCGTCGTCGACTACCTCCAAAAGGTGAACGTGGACGGCGACGAGGTCGAAGAGGAGCGCGTCACGCGCATCGTGGAGGGCCTGAAGGACCTGGCTCTCGAGGCGGGCGTGCCTGTGCTCGCTGTTGTCGCTGCCGACAAGGAGGGTCTCAACGCCGGTAAGCGCCTACGGGTGCACCACCTGCGTGGCTCGTCTGCGCTGGCCTACGAAGCTGACGTCGTCCTTCTGCTCAACGACAAGTACGACGTGGTGGCGCGCCACCATCTCGTCTATGACACCGGTAGCGCGGAGCGGTTCCGGGCCTGGGCCGTGATGAGTATCGAGAAGAACCGCTCGGGCCTCGACAAGATCGACATGGAGTTCGCCAAGCGCTTCGAACAGGGCCGCTTCGACCCGGAAGGACGCCTGGTCGGGGAGCAGCTCATGGACGAGCGCATCTACGTCGAGTAGCCGCTAGTCCGGGTGGTCGGCGAATCGCTCAATCAGTCGCGCCAGCCGCCGCACATCGAGGGCGTCCACCAGGAGCGGAGCAGCTTCCTTGGTCACGGGCATCAGCGCAACGAGGTCCTCCTTGGTGAAGGGGACGCCCTCACGGGCCAGCAGGACGATCGCCCCGACGGGCGGGAGGGGGGCCGCCATCAGGTGCTCGCGGTTGGCGAGGGGCGCTCCATAGAGCTGCTGGCGAGGTCCGTCGCGCCCCTGCAGCAGCAGGCCGTGACGTGAGGCGGAGACCTCCTTCACGAGCCAGTGGCCAGCGACCAGCCGCAGACGCTCCTCAAGCGCGCGCAGGCCTTCGCCGGCAGCCACCCGCCACTCGGGGCCATCGCGGACCATGAGGGCTCCAGCGGTGGCGCCCGTGACGGCGATCGCCGCTCCGAGCACGATCTGTGCGGTCTCAGCGACGCTGGCGAGGTCGTCGGCGCTGGCGGCAAGTGCATGAACCAGACTCTGGGTCTGCGCAGTGGCCGGCTCGGGAAAGGCCTGAACCACCGGCGGCTGGGCGCTCGGGTGCCTGGCGTCCGGCGGTCTGGCACTCGACGGTTCGGGGTCCGGCGGTCTGGCGGTCGGTGCCGGCGGGTGGCTGACGGGCGCCATGGTCAGGTGGGCGACGCCGGCGAGTCGCGCCTCTACGTCGACGACAGGGGGGCTCCACCGTGCCTCACCTTGCGGGACCGCAGTTGCGACCGGTTTCGCCTCCGCGACGTAGACCGGCTCGGGGTCGGACTGGGGCGTGCTCTGGTCCTGCGGTGGCTCGGCTGCGCCGTCCTTTTGCCGGACGGTCCACGCGCGCGCTGGCGTCACTGCCGGTCCGACGCTGTCCCCCCAGTCGGTTGGGCCGGACGGCTGACCGGGTAGCGAGGGCATGGGTCGCTCCGGCTCCAGCGGCAGCTGAAGTGGTGTGGCCAGGGCCGGAGCCGAGGTCGGTTGGTCGAGTTGCCCAACCGGATCGAGCTCTTCCACCGGATCGGGCGCTTCGACCGGATCGGG
>JANLPD010000597.1:0-3296 GCA_031367045.1 Frankiales bacterium
CCCTTGAGCTCGACGCACTGGGCGGGGCCGTGCTGCGGGCGGCCGGTCGGCACGGCCTGGAACTGCCGGTGACGGCCCGGCTCGTGTCGGAGCTGCAGGCCAGGAGTCGCTGAGCCAACAACACGAAGGCGCCGCTCCCCACACTGGGAGCGACGCCATCGGAGCAAAGGAGACGACGCGGGGTGGGGTCGTCACCTGCGGGTGGTGCTGCGCCGTCCGGTCGCCTGCCGCGAGCGGACGGAAGTCTTAGGTCTCCGGCCGCGGCTGCGGAATGCCAGCGAGCAGTGAGCGGACCTCAGCCTCACGGTAGCGGCGGTGGCCGCCCAGCGTGCGGATGGACGTCAGCTTGCCGCTCTTGGCCCAGCGGGTCACCGTTTTGGGGTCGACCCGGAACATGGTGGCGACTTCGGCCGGGGTGAGCAGTGCCTCGGCTTCAGGGGGGCGAGTGCTCATGGTTGGGTGTCCTTTCGTAAATAGGCGGGCGAGTCGGATCCGTCACCGGCTCTAGATGATGGTGCTGCTTGCCCGCGTTGTCCGGTATAGCCCATGCGGGCTATCTTGAGACTAGTCAGGATGCCGCCTCCAGCGCCTGCAGCGCCTTCATCCGCGCTGTGACCCGGGCGTAGGCCGTGGCAGCACGCGCGGGTGCGTCACTGGACAGCGCCGCCAAGGCAGCCGCGACATCACGGGCGGACTCGTCCTGGCGCAACTCGCCGTCCTCCAGCAGGTGGACCAGGCCGCCGTAGTCGAGCTCCACGAGCGACCGCGGATGGAAGTCCTCCAGCCAGCGGCCGATGTCCTCGACGCCCGCGGTGACGGCACCGTCGTCGACCGTGCGACGCAGCACGGCAAGAGCGCGGGCGGTACGACGACGCGCCCGCGACATCGCAGTTCGGTAGAGCAGGTGCCGGCCGGTCCGCAGGCTGCTCACCGCCTCGCCCCGACCGAACTGGCCCTCACCGACCTCGACCGACCGCTCGTCGGCATCGACGAGAACGAACCACCGTAGCGGCACCGACCAGGTGCTCGACAGCACGTGGCTGCGCAGCGTCGGGTCGCCAACCCGGAGGTCCGCCAGGCGCTGCTGCGCGACCTGCGCTGCTGCCCGGGGGCTGAAGGCGTCGGCTATCTCCGCCGCCAGGCCGTCCCGAAAGTCACCGAGCGCCTGCCAGGCCCGCAGCTCGGTGCGCCAGGGGCAGACGACGGTGACCCCGTCGACGTCCAGCACGAAGGCCTCGTCACCCACGACGGGAAGGCCGGTCCAGCTGCCAGGTCGCCCGACCAGGGCCCGGAGCGCAGCCTCTCGCTCACGGGCGGCGCCGGCCGGCCGGTCGGGTGCGGCGCCGCTCGCGGCATAGCGTTCCCAGCGGGTCCGCTCCTCGCCCGCAAAGGCGGCAAGCGGCTCGTAGACACGCAGGAAGCACACGGGCCCCGGCCAGACCGGGCTGGTCGACGGTCCCGGTCCGCGGTTCCAGGCCTGCGCCCCGCCAACGCTCTCCGTCACGCGCTCTCCCTCACGTCGGCATCGTCGCACGCCGCCCGCGTCGGGCAACCGGTCCGGAACGCCCGTCGCTAGGCTGAGCGACAGCCGGGGCACACCTCCCCCGTACCGACGGTCCTGCCTTGCCCCGCACACAACGCGGCCGAGACGACCAACAACGAACGGGAGCCTGCATGGGCGTCTTCGACCGGACCGACCATCTCAAGGACGCCGGCCACGAGCAGGTGGTTTTCTGCCAGGACCGCGCCAGCGGACTCAAGGCGATCATCGCCATCTACTCGACTGCCCTGGGCCCGGCATTGGGCGGGACGCGGTTCTATCCCTACGCCGATGAGGCCGCGGCCCTCTCGGACGTGCTGGCCCTGTCCAAGGCGATGGCCTACAAGGCGGCCTGCGCCGGCATCGACCTCGGCGGCGGAAAGGCCGTCATCCTCGGGGACCCCAACCGCGACAAGACCGAGGTGCTGCTGCGCGCCTACGGCCGTTTCGTCGAGTCCCTCGGGGGCCGCTACTACACGGCGTGCGATGTCGGCACCTACGTCCAGGACATGGACGTCATCGCCAAGGAGTCGCGCTTTGTCACCGGACGCTCACCGGAGCACGGCGGCGCCGGTGACAGCGCTGTGCTCACGGCTTTCGGTGTCTTCCAGGCGATGCGCGCGGCAGCGGAACACACCTGGGGAGCACCGACCCTGAACGGCCGGCGAGTCGCCGTCGAGGGCGTCGGCAAGGTGGGTCACCACCTCGTCGAACACCTGCTCGAGGACGGCGCGGCCGTGGTGGTCAGCGACGTCAACGCCGCAGCCCTCGAGCGGGTCCAAGCCCTGTGTGGTGAGGTCGAGATCGCCCCCGTCCACACCCTGCCGACCCTTGACTGCGACGTCTACGCGCCCTGCGCCCTCGGGGGCTCGGTGACCGGCGAGCTCATCCCGTCGCTGCAGGCCAAGGTGATCTGCGGCGCGGCCAACAACCAGCTCGAGCATCCCGGCGTCGAGAAGGTCCTCGCCGACCGCGGCATCCTGTACACGCCCGACTACGTCGCGAACGCGGGTGGCCTCGTCCAGGTCGCCGACGAGATCGAGGGGTTCCGCTTCGAGCGGGCCAGGGCCAAAGCGGCACGTATCTACGACACCACGCTGCAGATCTTCGCCACCGCTGACGCTGAGGGCATCCCGCCAGCAGTCGCCGCGGACCGCCTTGCGGAGCGGCGCATGGCTGACGTCGGGCGCCTGCGCACGGTCCTGCTTCCGGGCCGTCCCTGAACCAGGCCGGCGGCGGTCGTCGGATCTCCCGGTGAACGCTGTAACGCCGCACCCTGTATCGTTGTGATCCGAACACCAACGGGGTCATCCCCCGCCAAATCCTGGGCCTTGTGCCCCGCTGCTATCGAGGGGGTCGGGCCAGATGGGGCGCGGCCGTGCAAAAGCGAAGCAGACCAAGGTCGCCCGCGACCTGAAGTACAACACCGGCGGAACCGACCTGGAGCGGCTCAAGGCTGAGCTCGCGAGCGGCAACGGCTTGCCGTCCACAACCTCCTCGGCCGTGGACGACGACGTCGAGGACGACGACGGAGCCGACAACAACCGACGCTGACCAGCCCATGAAGCCGGCTAGCTGGTCGGGTCGCGCCAGTCTGGTCAGGCCCGGGCTGGCTCAGACCTGGTGGCGGCCGCTCAGCCGGGCGGAGCCACCATCGTCGCCTTCGGCGCCTAGGACCTCTCCCACGACCCACGCGCCGACGTGCCGCGCGGTGAGGACGGCCAGCGCGCGGTCCACGTCGGCCGGCGGAACGACA
>JANLPD010000646.1:0-3806 GCA_031367045.1 Frankiales bacterium
CGCCACGCCACCCGGACCCGGGTGCGACTCCTGGACAGGACGCCGATGCGCCGCTCTCCCAGCTTGCTGGTCACCCTCCCTCTAGCTGCCCTCCTGCTCGGCTCGACCGCCGCTGCAGTCCCCGCGGATGCGAGTCCGTCCGCTCAAGGTTCGACCGCGCGCGCCGCTCGCTCCTGCGCGTCGCCGACGGGCGGCAATGCTGCGTGCAACGCGCTGGTGCGCACCGACGCCCCCAAGCCGGGGCCCAACGCGGTGCCCGCCGGCTACGGACCCGCGGACCTGCGGCTTGCCTACAACCTGCCATCGGCTACGGCCGGCACCGGCCGGACCATCGCCATCATCGACGCCTACGACGCGCCGACGGCCGAGAGCGACCTGGGCGTCTACCGCGCCCAGTTCGGACTTCCTTCCTGCACCACCAGCAACGGCTGCTTCAAGAAGGTCAACCAGAGTGGTGGGACCAAGCTCCCCCGGGCCAATGGCGGCTGGGCCCAGGAGACGTCGCTGGACCTCGACATGGCCTCCGCCATCTGCCCCAACTGCCACATCCTGCTGGTCGAGGCCAGCACGCCGAGCTTCGCCAACCTCGGCGCGGCAGTGAACTACGCGGCCAGGCAGCCCGGTGTCGTGGCGATCAGCAACTCCTACGGCGGCGCCGACGCGTCGGACGCGACGTACGGCGCCTACTACAACCACCCGGGCATCGCGGTCACGGTCAGCTCGGGTGACAGCGGCTACGGCGTGCAGTACCCAGCCTCCTCGAAGTACGTCGTTGCTGTCGGCGGCACCAGCCTCACCAAGAGCGGGACGTCGTACGCCGAGACCGCCTGGAGCGGGGCCGGGAGTGGCTGCTCGACCCTCAACACGCAGCCGTCCTTCCAGGTCTCGGCCGGGACCGGCTGCGCCAATCGCGCGGTGGCCGACGTCTCGGCGGTCGCCGACCCGGCCACCGGCGTGGCGGTCTACGACAGCTACGCCTACCAGGGGCGGAGTGGCTGGCTGGTCTTCGGCGGCACCAGCGTGGCCGCTCCGGTGATCGCCGGCGTCTACGCGCTCGCGACCACGAGCCACACGGCCAACTCCTTGCCGACCTACCCGGCCAGCTCCGCCTATGCCAACGCCAGCTCACTGCACGACGTCTCCAGCGGAAGCAACGGCACCTGCCCGACCCCGCAGTGGTGCAACGCCGGCCCCGGCTGGGACGGCCCGACCGGGCTCGGCACGCCCAACACAGCAGCGGGCTTCTAGCCCCACTGCCGGCCCCCTCGAGCACGCCCGCCACAGGGCGGGCGCTATGCGACGACCTGTCGCTAGCGTCCGCCCCGCTCGGGCGTGGGGGTGTGCAGTTCGGCGGACGTTACGGGAGGGGCGGCCAGCCGGAGCGGCCAGCCGGGGCGGCCAGCCGGGCGCTCCGCGGCCGGGGGCGCTGTCTGGCACACTGGTCCACGAGCTACCGCCGCACGACGGCCCTCTACCCGTCGTCGGCGCGTCCGCACCAATGCGGCCGGCGCGCAACCCCACGCGCGCGCGGTCGCCTACCCACGCCGTACGACTGGAGCACGAAGACCACGTGGCAACCAAGATCAAGCTCATGCGCCTCGGCAAGAAGCGCGCCCCGTACTACCGCATCGTCGTCGCCGACGCGCGCACCAAGCGCGACGGCCGCTCGATCGAGATGATCGGCAAGTACCACCCCAAGGAGGATCCTTCCTTCATCGACGTCGACAGCGAGCGCGCGCAGTACTGGCTTGGCGTCGGCGCGCAGCCGACGGACGCCGTTGCGGCGATCCTGCGGGTGACCGGCGACTGGCAGAAGTTCAAGGGCCTGCCGGCGCCGCCGCCGATGCTCGTCGCTGCGCCCAAGGCCGACAAGAAGGCGCTGTTCGAGGCCGCTGCCCGCGAGGGCATCGACGCTGCAGGTGCCGCGACGACGCCGAAGAAGAAGGCCGCGCCGAAGAAGGCCGACGAGACCGAGGCGCCTGCTCAGGTCGGGGCGCCTGCCGCCGAAACCGCCGCTCCTGAGGCCGCCGCTCCCGAGACCGCCGCTCCTGCCGCTGAGGCGCCCGCCGCCGACGCGACCGAGACCGCGGCCGAGTAGTGCTCGAGAACGCCCTCGAGCACCTGGTCAAAGGCATCGTCGACAACCCTGCGGACGTCAGGGTCGACCTCGTCACGGGTCGCCGCGGGCGCACCCTTGAGGTCCGCGTCAACCCCGAAGATCTCGGCAAGGTGATCGGTCGCAACGGCCGCACCGCCAAGGCCCTGCGCACCGTCATGACCGCTCTGGGCGGTCGGGGCGTGCGGGTCGACGTCGTCGACACCGACGAGGTCCGCTAGGCCGTGCCGGAGCCCGTTCCCGACGACCTGCTGGTGGTCGGCCGGATCGGCAAGCCGCAGGGCATCCGCGGTGAGGTGACCGTCGAGGTCCGCACGGACGACCCGGACGCGCGCTTTGCTGTCGGGGCGGTCCTGCTGACCGACCCAGGGCAACGCGGTCCGCTCATCGTCGCCGCCAGCCGCGAGCAGAACGGCCGGCTCGTGCTGACGCTGGACGGCGTCCAGGACCGCAACACCGCGGAGGCCCTGCGCGACACAATGCTGCTGGTCCGTACGGCGGACGTGCCACCGCCCGACGATCCGGACGAGTTCCACGACTGGCAGCTGCGCGGCCTCGCAGCGGTCCTGCCCAACGGTTTGACGCTGGGCGTTGTCGAAGAGGTGCTGCACCTGCCGCAAGGCGACGTTCTCGTCGTACGCCGCGAGAGTGGCACCGAAGCGCTCGTGCCCTTCGTCCGCGCCATGGTGCCCGTCGTCGACGTCCCCGGTGGCCGGGTCGTCGTCGACCCGCCAGCGGGGTTGCTCGAGCTCTCCGACCCGGCTCCTGACCCTGACGTGACCCCCGAGCCTGACGTCACCCCCGAGCCTGACGTCACCCCCGAGTTCTGACGTGCTCGTCGACGTCGTCACGATCTTCCCGGACTACCTCGCACCGCTCGGCATCTCGCTGCTGGGCAGGGCTCAGGAGCGCGGGCTGCTCGAGGTGCGTGTCCACGATTTGCGCACGTGGACGCGCGATGTGCACCGGACCGTCGACGACACGCCGTACGGCGGGGGGCCGGGCATGGTCATGCGGCCGGAGCCCTGGGGGCAGGCCCTCGACGCGGTGACCGCAGCCGGTGGCCCGGTTCCGGTGCCGCGGCTCGTGGTCCCCACTCCGAGCGGACGCCCGTTCACCCAGACGATGGCGGCCGAGCTGGCCGTGGAACCGTGGCTGGCCTTCGCCTGCGGGCGCTATGAGGGCATCGACCGGCGGGTCGTGGAGGACGCCGCGCAGACCATGCAGGTGGACGAGGTGTCGCTGGGCGACTACGTGCTCGCCGGCGGCGAGGTTGCCGTTCTCGTCGTGGTCGAGGCGGTTGCCCGCTTGCTGCCCGGCGTGCTGGGCAACGCCGAGTCGCACCGCGACGACTCGTTCGCCCAGGGGAAGATGGAGGGGCTGCTCGAGGGCCCCGTCTACACCCGCCCGCCCGTCTGGCGCGGTCGTGAAGTGCCTTCGATCCTGCTGTCCGGCGACCACGGCGCCATCGCCCGGTGGCGGCAGGAGCAGTCGCTGCAGCGCACCGAGCAGGTCAGGCCCGAGCTGCTGACGGACGGCCCGCCCGGACCTGTGGCAGAGTAGAGGGCCGGTGCGAAGCGGCTCACCACGCGTGAGCGAGTTGCCGCACGGACACCAGACCACCCCGGGCGGGCGTTTCCGTGCGTCCCGCCGCACGAGGAAGCGACACCGACATGCACACCCTCGACGA
>JANLPD010000648.1:0-1933 GCA_031367045.1 Frankiales bacterium
GACCTAGTCGGCGAGTACGAGGTTGGCCAAGACCGGTCCGAGCTCGACGTCGAAGTCCTCGCGCGACGGGCGGTAGACGCGGGTCCCGAGGATGTCGCTCGGGACCAGATCCGGGGTGAACTGCAGACGGACGCTGGTGCCTGTGATGACGGTCGAGAGCGTCTCGACGGCGAGGCTCTTGGCGATGCCGGGAACGCCCTCGATCAGGCAGTGGCCGCGGGCGAGCAGGGCCACGAGCATCCGCTCGAGCATCCGGTCCTGCCCGACGACGACGCGCTTGACCTCGAACAGGGTCCGCTCCAGCAGTGCGGACGCGGCCGCCGGCGTCGGGGCGGGTTCGGTCACGGGGTTCACGCGCGCCTCGCAGGGATCGGCCTAATCGGGGGCTGGCTCGTGGGCTGGCTCGTGGGCAGGCTCGTGGGGCGGCTGGGTCGGGCATGGCGGCGGCGGGTCCCATGAGCATGTACCACCCCGCGCCCGCGATCACCGGACGCTGTCCCGGCAACCCGCACTTCCTGGGCCGGGGAGACGCTTCTGCAGCCCAAAAGTGTCTGTCCCACCAAGGAAGCCGGTCATGAGGAGCGGCATTTCGTACACCGCGGCCCATTTCGGTGGCCGGCGCGCGGAGGGTGCAGGTCGGCGAGCGGGGCAGGTCGGCGAGCGGTGCAGGTTGGCGAGCGGCGCGGTGCGACTCACCAGCGGGCGTGCACGTACTCCCGGACCCGGCTGTCGTACACGTCCCGCAGTCCCTCCTGCTGGCTGGCCGTGAGGGGGGCGAGCGCCGCGGCGCCCGCGTTGGCCCGGGCCTGCTCCGGGAGGCGAGCGCCGGGGATGACGCTGCTCACTCCGGGTTGGTCCAGCACCCAGCGAAGGGCCCACTGCGCAGTCGTGGCACCAGGCGGGGTCTGCGCGGCGACGTCCCGCGCCGCTTGCAGGCCGACCTCGAAGGGCACGCCGCTGAAGGTCTCACCCACGTCGAAGGCCTCGCCAGAGCGGTTGTAGCTCCGGTGGTCGTCGGCGGCAAAGGTGGTGTTCTCGTCGTACTTCCCGGACAGCAGCCCACTGGCCAGGGGTACTCGCGCGATGATCCCGACGCCAGCCTTGACGGCTGCGGGCAGCACGTGTTCCAGCGGCTTGCGCCGAAACACGTTCAGGATGATCTGAACGCTGGCCACCCCAGGCCGCTCGATGGCTCGCAGTGCCTCCGCGACCGTTTCGACGGAGACGCCGTAGGCACGGATCGGGCCCGCCTGCACGAGCGAGTCCAGCGCGTCGAACATCCGGTCGTCGGCGTAGACCGGGGAGGGCGGGCAGTGCAGCTGTACGAGGTCGAGCGCGTCCACGCCGAGGTTGGTGCGGCTGCGGTCGATCCAGCCGCGCAGCGCATCGGCGGTGTACGCCGCCGGAACGTGCGGGGCCGCGCGCCGGCCCACCTTCGTGGCGACAGTGAGGCCGACGTCCGGCCGCTCCCGGAGCAGCCGCCCGACGAGGGTCTCGCTTCGCCCGTCGCCGTAGACGTCGGCCGTGTCCAACAGCGTGACGCCGGCGTCGACCGCAGCGTGCAGCACCGCCATCGCGTCGTCCTCGCTCACCGGGCCCCAGTCGGCGCCCAGCTGCCAGCAGCCCAGACCCACCACCGATACGTCCCGTCCGGTCCGGCCGAGCCTGCGCGTCTCCATGCTGGCAACCCTAACCAGCGCCGCGCCGCCGACCCGCCGCGCCGGCACTTCCTGGGTGGGGGAGACGTTTCGGTGCGCCAAAAGTGTCTGCCCTGCCCAGGAAGTCGGGAGGGCTGCCCAGGAAGACGCGAGGCCGGCCCGCTGGCCGGCACTTCCTGGGTGGGGGAGACGGTTCGGTGCGCCAAAAGTGTCTGCGCTGCCCAGGAAGTCGGGAGGGCTGCCCAGGAAGACGCGAGGGCTGACCTCTTACACGC
>JANLPD010000085.1:0-2131 GCA_031367045.1 Frankiales bacterium
GTGGCGACGTCACGATCGGGCCACACACCCGGGTGCTGTTCGGTGCGGTGATCACGGCTGAGGGCGGCCCGGTTGAGATCGGTGCCAACTGCGTGATCATGGAGCATGCCGTGATCCGGGGCGTGCCGCGCCATCCGGTGAAGCTCGGTGACCACGTGCTGGTCGGCCCGCACGCCCACCTGACCGGCTGCGTCGTCGAGGGGGACAGCCGGATCGCGACGGGGTCGATGCTGTTCAACGGCGCGCACCTCGGTGCGGGCGCAGAGGTGGAGTACGGCGCGGTCGTGCACGTCAACACGGTGCTGCCACCGGGAACGGCGGTCCCGATGGGGTGGTTCGCCGGTGGCGACCCGGCCGAGCTGGTGCCGCCGTCGGACTGGGACCGCATCAAGGAGCTGATGGGGCCGCTGGACTACGCCGGCACGGTCTTCGGCGTCGGCGAGCAGAGCGCCAGGCCGGCCATGCCGGACATCGCCCAGCGCTACGCCCGCGGGCTCGCCCGGCACCGCGACGATGTCGTCATCGACCCGCGTTGGGCCCCGACCACGACAGCCGGCCACGCCTGAGCTGGTGAGGCGTCGCAAGGCCGCACCGTCGCCGGTCCGCATGACGGTCGACCTGGGCGAGGCCGAGCTGCTTCCCGACGCCGACCGCGACGGCGGCTGGTGGCTGACTGTCGACGGGGTGCCGCAGTCCTACGTCCTGCTGGACGACCCGGAGCACCTGGAGTTCGAGTACGTCCGGCTGCTCGGCGACGTCGTCGACCTGCTCCCGGGCGGCCCGGTCACCGCGTTGCACCTCGGCGGTGGGTCCTGCACCCTGCCGCGCTACGTCGCCGCGACCCGGCCCGGGTCGCGCCAGCTGGTGATCGAGTTGGATGCCGCGCTGGTGGGCCTGGTCCGTTCGCAGCTGGGGACGGAGGGCTTCAAGCTCAAGGTCGGAGAAGCCCGCGAGGTGGCACGCGGGCTGGCGGCGGGCGGGTCGGATCTGGTCGTCGCCGACGTCTTTTGCGGGGCATCGCTGCCGATGCACCTCACGACGGTCGAGTGGGCCACCCTTGCGCACGGCCTGCTCGCTCCCGGGGGGGTCTACGCCGTCAACGTGGCTGACGGCGCAGCGCTGTCGTTCGTCCGGGGGCAGGTGGCGACGCTGCTGTCGGTGTTCGCCGACGTGGTCCTGCTGGGCGAGCCAAGAGTGCTGCGCGGCAGACGGTTCGGCAACCTCATCCTGGCCGCATCGGACGCCCCGCTGCCGGTGCTGGGGCTGCGCCGGCGAGCGGCCCGGGCGATCGGAACGGCCCGGGTCGTGCACGGCGCGGATCTGGTGACCTTCACGGCCGGCGCCCGCGTGGTCACCGACGCGACGGCGGCGGCCAGCCCCGTGCCACCCCCCGGGGTCTTCGTCCGCTGACCCCACCTGCCTGCCGTCCGGCGGGTCAGGCGCGGGCGGCGGCGCGGGCGGCGGCGCGGCGCTGCGACGGCGGCGGCCCCGGGTCGCGCACGGGCTCGGCGCAGGCGTCGATCGCGCGCAGCGAGGCCAGGACAGCGTCTTTGGAGCGGGCCCGGTAGAAGCCGGGCAGCGTCCGGAGCAGGGTGCCGGCGTAGGAGGCGGTGGCCAGCCGTGGATCGAGTACGGCGATGACCCCCCGGTCGCTGGCCGACCGCAGCAGCCGGCCCGCGCCTTGGGCGAGCAGGATCGCAGCGGGCGGCAGCGTCACCGTCGAGAAGCCCGCGGCTCCCGCGGCTGCCAGCCGCGCCTTCTGCAGCGGGTCGTCGACGTGCGGAAACGGGATCCGGTCGATGACCACCAGCTGGCAGGCCGGGCCTGGGGTGTCGACGCCCTGCCAGAACGAGCGGGTCCCGAACAGGCAGGTCCGCGCATCGGCCGCGAAGGCGTGCTGCAGCGCTGCGGGCGAGTCCTCGCCCTGCACCAGCACCGGCAGGTCGACCACGGCCCGGACGGAAGCAGCAGCCCGAGCCACGGCAGCTGTCGAGGAGAACAGCGCCAGGGTGCGGCCACCTGCTGCGGTCACCAGCTCGACGAGCAGCGCGTCGACGGCCTCGGCCCAGGCGGCCGGCGTGCGCGAGGGGTCAGGCAGCGACGAGGCCACCCAGAGCTGGCCCTGCCGGGC
>JANLPD010000028.1:0-2394 GCA_031367045.1 Frankiales bacterium
CTGATCCAGCACCGCTTCGGCGGCGAGGGACCGCTCGCAGGGCACGCCGTGGGCAACCTGTTGCTGGCCGGTTTGGCCGAGTCGACGGGGGACCCCGTCCGGGGGCTGGAGCTCGCCGGACGACTGCTCGGAGTCACCGGGCGGGTGCTGCCCGCCAGCCCGGTGCCGCTCGTCGTGGTCGCCGAGGTGGTTGGCCTGGACCCCAACGACCCCTTTGCCGTCACCAGGGTCGAGGGTCAGGTCGCTGTCGCCACGACCAAAGGGTCGGTGGCGGCCGTCCACCTCGAGCCGGCGGACCCGGCCGCCTGCACCGAGGCCGTCAAAGCGGTCGAGGAGGCCGACTGGGTCGTGCTCGGGCCGGGGTCGTGGTTCACCAGCGTTCTGCCGCACCTGCTCGTGCCGGACCTGCGCGCGGCACTTGAGCAGACGACGGCTCGTCGGCTGATCGCGCTCAACCTCGAGCCGCAGGCAGGGGAGACCGAGGGCTTCTCGCCGGAAGCCCACCTGGAGGTGCTCGCCGCGCATGCGCCGGGCCTTGTCCCGGACGTCGTGCTGGCAGACGCCTCCGCGGTCGTGGACGTTCGTGGTCTGATGGCCGCGGTGGAGGCTGCCGGCGGTCGGCTCGTGCTCGCCTCTGTCGCCGTGGGTGACGGGACTCCGCGCCACGACCCGGCGCGGTTGGCTGAGGCTTTGGCCGAGGTGTTCGGCAGTGGGTGACAAGGCCGGCAGGTATCAGGGGCAGGGTCCAACGGGTGGGCGTGACATGAGCGTGGGAGACAGCCGAGTGCGCAAGGGGTGCAGCAGGTGGCGATGACAGCGGCGGTCAAGGATGAGCTCTCGAGGCTGGTCGTGACCAAGCCCTGCTGCCGAAAGGCAGAGATGGCGGCCCTGTTGCGCTTTGCCGGCGGGCTGCACCTGGTGGCCGGCAAGATCGTGGTGGAGGCCGAGCTCGATGCGGGCTCGACCGCGCGGCGGCTGCGTAAGGAGGTCGCGGAGGTCTACGGCCATGCCAGCGATGTCCACGTGGTGGCGGCCGGCGGGTTGCGCAAAGGCAACCGCTACGTGGTTCGGGTCTCCAAGGACGGCGACGGCCTGGCCCGGCAGGTCGGCCTCGTCGACAGCAAGGGCCGGCCCGTCCGCGGCCTCCCACCATCGGTAGTCAGCGGCGCCAGCTGCGACGCAGCAGCTGCCTGGCGGGGGGCGTTCCTCGCGCACGGCTCGCTGACTGAGCCCGGGCGCTCCTCGTCTCTGGAGATCACCTGTCCCGGGCCGGAGGCCGCGCTGGCACTGGTCGGTGGAGCCCGCCGCCTCGGTGTCCAGGCCAAGGCCCGCGAGGTCCGTGGCATCGACCGGGTCGTGGTCCGGGACGGCGACGCGATCGGCGTCCTGCTGACCAGGCTCGGCGCCCACGACAGCGTGCTGGCGTGGGAGGAACGACGGATGCGCCGTGAGGTCCGGGCGACGGCCAACCGGCTCGCCAACTTCGACGACGCCAACCTGCGCCGCTCTGCCAGGGCCGCTGTTGCCGCCGGGGCGCGGGTCCAGCGGGCCCTCGAGCTCCTCGGCGAAGAGGCCCCTGAGCACCTGCTGCATGCCGGGCGGCTCCGGATGGAGCATGCAAACGCCTCGCTGGAGGAGCTCGGCGCACTGGCCGAGCCGGCCATGACCAAGGACGCGGTCGCCGGGCGGATCCGTCGGCTGCTGGCGATGGCGGACAAGCACGCAAGCGACCTCGGTATCCCAGACACCGAGGCCAACGTGACCGCGGAGATGCTGTCGACCTGACCGGTCCCGAAGTCGGTCGCGGGTCGGCTAAGGTCCGGCGGACCGCAGCGGTGCGCCCGCGCCGTGCGTTCGGCACCCCCGACAGCGTCGTCGCATGAGGAGATCGCAGTGACCGTCCGCGTGGGCATCAACGGCTTCGGCCGCATCGGCCGCAACTTCTTCCGGGCCGTCCAGGCCGGTGGCCAGGACATCGAGTTTGTCGCCTTCAACGATCTCGGCGACGTCCCGACCATGGCGCACCTGCTGAAGTACGACAGCGTGCTCGGCCGCTTTCCCGGAATGGTCGAGCACGACGGCGCTGCCATCACCGTCGACGGCAAGAAGCTCGTCGGCTTCGCGGAGCGCGACCCCGCCAGCATCCGGTGGGGCGATGTGGGCGTGGACGTCGTCATCGAGTCGACCGGGTTTTTCACCAAGGCCGCTGACGCCCGCAAGCACGTCGACTCCGGCGGCGCGAAGAAGGTCATCATCTCCGCGCCGGCCACGGACGAGGACCTCACCGTCGTCATGGGCGTCAACGACGACAAGTACGACGGCTCGCAGACCGTCCTGTCGAACGCCTCCTGTACGACCAACTGCGTCGCCCCGATGGCCAAGGTCCTCAACGAC
>JANLPD010000075.1:0-2703 GCA_031367045.1 Frankiales bacterium
GTCCACGAGTTCCGTGCGGTCGTAGAAGGGCACGACCCGGACATCTCGCGGCAGGGCCTGCCGTACGGTCGCGAGCTTCTGCTTGACCGCTGCGACGACGTCCTTTCCGCTCGCTCCCTTGAGCATCAGCACGATCCCCGCCACGGCCTCACCCTTACCGTCGCGAGTGACCAGACCCTGCCGCGGTTCCGGGCCAATCGTCACGTCGGCGATGTCGCGCACGAAGATCGGCGTGCTGCCACGATGGGTCACCACGATCCGGCCGAGGTCCTCTTGCGACTTGACGAGGCCCAGCCCGCGAACCACGTACTGCTCACCGCTGTGCTCGATGTAGCCGCCGCTGGCATTGGAGTTGTTTGCGGCCAACGCCTCGAGCACTTCGCGGAGGGTCAGGCGATAGCTGGTCAGTTGCTCGGGCCTCACGATCACCTGGTACTGCTTCACCAGGCCCCCGAAGCTGTTGACGTCGGTAACGCCCGGCACGCCGCGAAGGATCGGCCGCACGACCCAATCCTGCAGCGTGCGCAGGTCCATTGCGTCGCGCCGCGGACTCTCGAGAGTGTACTGATAGATCTCGCCGAGCCCTGTGGAGATCGGCCCCAGCTCGACGTCCACGCCGGCGGGCAGCTTCTCCCGCGCCTGCTGAAGCCGCTCGAATACAAGCTGGCGCGCGAAGTAGATGTTGACGTTGTCCTTGAATACGACGGTCACGACCGAGAGGCCCAGCTTTGAGCGCGACCTGACTTCGGTCAGCCCCGGCAGGCCGCCCATGCTCACCTCGACCGGATAGGTCACCAGCTGCTCGACCTCGACGGGGGCCATGCCCGAGGCCTCGGCGAGAATCTGGACCTGGACGTTCGTGACGTCGGGAAACGCATCGATGGGAAGTTGCCGGACGGCGTGCACTCCGAAACCGATGAGTGCCACGCACGCCAGGATGACGAGCATGCGCTGCCGAAGTGCGAAAGTTGCGAGGCGGTCCATGCGATCACTCCTCGCCCAGCTGGCTCTTCGAAGCCTGCGACTTGAGTAGGAATCCACCCCGGGTTGCGACGCGCTCTCCCGCCCGAACCCCGCTCAGGATCTCGGAACGATTGCCGCCCAGGGACCGCACCTCCACAGGGCGCGCGACGAAGGTAGAATCCGTGAGGGCCACGTAGACGACCTTGGAATCACCCTGGGACTGGATCGCGGCCTCGTCGATGATGAACGCACTTCGCGTCGAACCCGTGGCGATGCGAGCCGAAATGAACATGCCTGGCCGAAGCTTGAGTTCCGGATTGCTGACCTCGAGGCGCACGTCGAGGGTTCGTGTTGCCTCCTTGATCGAACCTTCGAGGCTGACGACCCGCCCGCGGAACGCGAGGCTGGGAAAGGCCGTGGCGCCCAGCACCGCGGCCTGACCGACATGGAGGCGTCCAAGGTCCCGCTCGTAGGCATCCACAACCGCCCACACTTCGCTGAGATTCACGATCCCGAAAAGGTCGGTTCCTGACGGCACATGACGTCCTGCGCCCGCCTCCACCTCGGTGACAACTCCCGAAATGGGGCTCCGCAATGGAAGGAATGGGATCGCCTCGTGGCTGCGGTCGAGTCGATCGAGGTCTTCCGCCCCGGCGCCGAGGAGCTCCAGACGCTGCCGGGCCGAGCGTGCGACGTTGCGGAACTCGCCAGATTCGCCACCCGCGGCCTCCGCGCGCCCGTGTGCGAGCAAGTAGTCCCCCTCGGCGGCGGAGAACTCCGGGCTGTACAGCATCGCCAGTGCCTGGCCCTTCGTCACGTGATCGCCGATCACGGACTGAACCGAGTGGACGGTTCCTGCAACACGGGTCGACACGTGGGCGACGTTGAGCGGCTTGGGCTGGATCTGCCCGTTCACGACTACCGTGTCCGCGAGTGGCTGCTTGCGCAGAGCTTCCACGAGGACTTCACCGCTCGCCAGACTGGCGGCCGGCACGAGGATGACCGAATCGGGAGCGGCGGCTTTCGAGGACACTTCGCGTTTCTCCGATCCACAGCCGACGACGGCAAGCTGGGCGAGAATCAGGAAGCAGAAAATCTGATGACGGATACTGGAGAGGACTCGCATGTCGGCGTTCACTCCGCGACCGCAAGGTCGGTCAGGGCCAATTCGTAGCTGAGCAGCGCCCGGATGTGTTCGAGCTCGATCGAGCGGAAGGTCCGCAGGGTCTCGAAGAGTTCGAGCCCGTCGATCTGGCCGGCCTGATAGTTCTGGATGGCGGTACGAATCGCGTCGGAAGCGTCGGCGAGCAGCACGCGATCGAACTGCTGCACCTGGCGCTCCGCGCTGCGCGCCGATTCGAACGCATTGCGCAGCGCCGAATCCACCTCACGCTCCGCCTGTTCGAGCCGCGCCTCGGCACTGCCCTTCGAGGCACGCGCCTCGCTGATTCGCGCCCGACGATCGGTCCATGGCAGGAAGGGAAGCGAGAACGAGACATCGCCGCCGAATCCCGGGCTGTCGGATCCCGGCACACGGTCGAGCCCCGCGCTCAAGGATGTCGAGGGCAGCAGGCTGTTACGCGTGAGCGCGATCTGCGAAGCGCCGCGTTCGACTTCGAGTCGGGCCGCTCGCAGCCGCGGCCGGGAATGCGCCGCCCCTCGGAGAACTGACTCAAGGCTGTCGGTGAGCGGCACGTAGCCGAGCGTGTCGGCGGTCGCGAGTGGCTCGTCGGGGGCGCG
>JANLPD010000140.1:0-10510 GCA_031367045.1 Frankiales bacterium
TGGCCGCGGCCGCGGCCGCCGCGGCGCCGACGGCGGGGAGCGCCATCGGCGCCGGTCTCGCCCGCGCCGCCAGAGCCCGCGTGGCCGTTGCTACCAGGGCTGTTGTTCGGGCGGTCACCGGCGCCGTCAGCAGCGACCCCCAAGCCCTCGCCGCCACCGCCCCGGGTGCGCCGCCGCGAGCTGCTGGTGCGCTTGGGCAGCACGGGGGCGTCCTCACCGTGGGCGACCGTTGCCTCGCCGGGGGCACGTGAGCTGGACCCGCGGCCCCCGTCACGCCCACCGTCGCGACCCCCCTCACGGCCTCCCGGGCGACCGCCGTCCCGACCGCTACGAGCGGGCGGCCTGGAGGTGCGGCGACCGGTCTCGCCCAGATCCTCGACCTCTTCGGCTTCCAGGCCGGCACGGATGCGCGAAGCACGCGGGAGCTTGCCGGTCGTCCCGGCGGGGATGTCGAGGTCGCTGAACAGGTGCTTGGACGACGAGTAGGTCTCGACCGGCTCCGGGATGGGTAGCTCCAGCGCGGTATTGATCAGCCCCCACTTCGGCATGTCGTCCCAGTCCACGAACGTCACGGCGACGCCATTAGCCCCGGCGCGACCGGTGCGGCCGATGCGGTGCAGGAACGTACTCTCGTCATCGGGGCACTGGTAATTCACCACGTGGGTGACGTCCTGGACGTCGATGCCGCGCGCGGCCACGTCGGTCGCGACAAGGACGTCGATCTTGCCTGTGCGAAAGGCACGCAGCGCTTGCTCGCGGGCCCCCTGACCGAGGTCGCCGTGCACGGCGGCGGCGGCGAAGCCGCGATCGATCATGTCGAGGGCGACCTTGTCGCAGGTGCGCTTGGTGCGACAGAAGACCATCGTCAGGCCGCGGCCCTCAGCCTGCAGGATGCGGGCGAGCACCTCGCCTTTGTCCATCGCATGGGCCCGGTAGACAAAGATCTTGGTGTTGGGGACGGTGCGCTTCTCGTTGGCCTCCTCAGCCCGGATGTGCGTCGGCTGCTTCATGAAACGGCGGGCCATCGTGACGACCGGACCAGGCATCGTCGCCGAGAACAGCATCGTCTGACGCTCGGTCGGAATCTGCTCGAGGATGCGCTCCACGTCGGGCAGGAAGCCGAGGTCGAGCATCTCGTCGGCTTCGTCGAGCACGAGTACGGCGACCTGGGACAGGTCGAGGTGGCCCTGCCTGGCCAGGTCGAGCAGTCGTCCTGGGGTGCCGACCACGACGTCGATGCCCTTGCGCAGCGACTCGACCTGCGGCTCGAAGGCACGGCCGCCGTAGATCGAGAGCACGCGGACCTTGCGGACGCTGCCCGCCAGCTCAAGATCCCGGGCCACCTGGACGCACAGCTCGCGCGTCGGGACGACGACCAGGGCCTGCGGGCGACCTTGCGCGCCCTCGTTCTTGCTCTTCACTCGCTGGAGCAACGGGATGCCGAAGCCGAGCGTCTTGCCCGTGCCGGTGCGGGCCTGGCCGATCAGGTCGTGGCCCGACAGGGCGATCGGCAAGGTCATCGTCTGGATCGCAAACGGCTGGGTGATGCCGACGGCGGCGAGCGCCTCGACGGTCTCGGGGAGGGCACCGAGCGCGGCGAATCCGTTCTCTAAGGGGATCTCCGGCGCAGGGGTCGTCTGGGTGGTGTCGGATGTGGTCAGCGGACTGCCTCTCGAGCGACGCGCCGACCACGGCAGGTGCGGGCTCGCTGCGGTCCGGGCCACCTGATGGGGTGGGGTCGAACCGGCGCGCCGGCGGGAGAGAGGTCCGCGCACACGGTGGGAGCGGCGAGCGCCGCTCCGTCAGGACCAATCCTACCGGTCCCAGCCGCACGGCACAGGGACGCTAGGGTCGCGAAGAAATTGCTGCTGGAGTACGGCGCTGGAGGGGGACCGAGCGTGACGGGACTGGACCCCTCCACCGTGGACCTGCTCGGCGTGCTGGCTTATGGCGAGCTGACGGCTTTCGAGCGCCTTGCCAGCGACGCGCAGTTGGCGCCCACCATCGATGACAAGGTCGCGCTCGCGACGATGGCCGCGGCCGAGTTCGAGCACTTCCGGCTCCTGTCGGACCACCTGCGTAGCGAGGGGGTCGAGCCGGAAGCCGCCATGCGACCCTTCCAGGCAGCCGTCGACGGCTTCCACGACCTCACCCTTCCCGGAGACTGGCTCGAGGGCCTCATCAAGGCCTACGTCGGTGACAGCCTGGCGACCGACTTCTACCGGGAGGTCGCGGCGTTCGTGAAGGACCCGGGCACCCGCGGCTTGGTCCTCGAGGTCCTTGCCGACACCGGCCAGGCGTCCTTCGCTGTCGCCAGGGTGCGCGCGGCGATCGCCGAGGATCCCGCGGTTGCCGGCCGCCTGGCACTGTGGGCGCGTCGCCTCGTGGGGGAGGCACTCATCCAGGCCCAGCGGGTGGCCGTGGAACGCGACGCGCTCACCGAGCTGCTGGTCGGTGGCACCGGAGACCTCGCCGGGATCGCCCGGATGCTGAGCCGCCTCACCGACAACCACACCGCCCGGATGCAGGCGCTCGGCCTGTCGAGCTGATTCCAGACGGCCCGAGCCCCAAGGGCCCGGATCCCGAGGCGGGCGCTCCAGCGGACGTCTCTGCATGATCGGGGCCCATGATCACGGTTTCGAATGCCATGGCACCCGCGATCAACGGCCCTGATCATGCTGGGGGTCGCCGCGCGCGAGCAGCCCACTCAGGAGCAGCCCACTCAGGAGCAGCCCACCCCCGGGCTACACGGCGCCGAAGCCGACCCGGCGGGACTCGGTCTCGGCGATCTCGACGTAGGCAAGCTTGTCGGCGGGGACGAGCACCCGACGGCCCTTGTCGTCAACGAGGGACAGCACGCCGAGGTCGGCCTTGAGCGCGTCGGACACGGCCTTGACGACCTCGTCTGGGCTCAGCGCGCTCTCCAGCACGAGCTCGCGCGTGGCGTACTGCACGCCGATCTTGACCTCCACCGTGGTCCTCCAGACGTCTCGTGCAGGACGCGTTCCGCATCCCGGCTCGCAGGTTAGCCCGTGGTCGGTCCCGCTGCGCCCCGCGTACGCCGTGGGCGCAACGGTCAGCCGGTGCGCGGGCTGCCGGAGATGCCCCGCCAGGACAGCGTCGAGATGAGCTCGACCGCACGGTCTTTGGACAGGACCCCCTCCGACGCGAGCCACCACCGGGCCCCAACCTCCGCCAGCCCGGCCAGGCCCACCGAGAGCAGCCGGGCCTCCTCCTCGCGAAAGCCGGTGTCGTGAGCGATGGTCTCGGCGATCGCGGAGACGCAGTCCTGCGTCATCTGCTCGACCCGGCTCCGGACAGCGGGGTCGTTGCGCAAGTCGCTCTCGAAGACGAGCCGGAAGGCCTCACCGTCACCGTCGACGAACTCGAAGTAGGCAGCCACGCAGGCAGCGACGCGGGCCTTGTTGTCGGTGGTCGACTGCAGCGCCACCCGCACCTTGCGGGTGAGGTCGGCAGCGTGCTCGTCGAGCAGCGCGAGGTAGAGGTCGAGCTTGCCCGGGAAGTGCTGGTAGAGCACCGGCTTGCTGACCCCAGCGCGCTCTGCGATGTCGTCCATCGCGGCACCGTGGTAGCCCTGCGCGACGAAGACCTCCTGAGCGGCGCCCAGCAGCTGCTTGCGCCGGGCCTGTCGCGGCAACCGGGTGCCCCTGGGCACCTGCTCGCGGCTCGGCATCGTCACTGTCTCAGCCTTCCACAGCCGGCTGGGTGCAGGTCAGTCCTGGCCGGACAGCTCGCGCGATCCGTGCCGGGTGCGCCGGGCGTCGGGGACCCGGTCGGGGTTGCGGAACAGGTACTCGCGCTCAAGGTCAGCGGTGCGCTCGGTGTGGAAGGCGAGGGCGTCGTCGCTGCCGTGCAGGAACGTGTCGTTACGGGTCTCGTGCAGGTGGTGGAGCTCGCGTTCCACGGCCTCGTCGGTCAGCTGCTGTGCGGGGATGCCGGTCACGGAGCTCCTCCTCGTCGACGCCGCAGGGACAAGGTGCGCCCTGCTCCACCACCGACCCTGCACCCCACGTCAAGAGCGCGCGACCCTTACAGCAGCCCGGCCCAAAGATCGCCGTCGGCCTCGACGCGCGCCAGCACCTCGTCGGTCGTGAAGACGAGGTCCTCGGCGGTCCGGCAGGCCTCGACCTCTGCCCAGGACAGCGGTGTCGAGCAGGTCGGTCGATCACGAGCCCGCAGGCTGTACGCGCACACGGTCGTCTTGGCGGGTGAGTTCTGCGACCAGTCCACGAAGACCTTTCCCGGGCGCAGCGACCGCGTCATGCGGTGGACCACGAGACCCGGCCGCGACCGCTCCAGGTCCTGGGCCAGCTGTTTTGCATAGGTGGACGTCTCGCGCGCGGCACCTTCGGCCCGGGTGGCCAGCTGCATCCCCTTGCTGCCGCTCGTCTTGGCGAACGACTCGAGGCCGTCGGCGGCGAGGCGCTCCCGCAGCAGCAGCGCCACCTCGCAGCACTCGACGATGCTCGCTGGCGGCCCGGGATCGAGGTCGAGCACGAGCAGGTCCGGCTCAGCCGGTGCGCTTACGTGCCACTGTGGGACGTGCAGCTCCAGGCAGGCCAGGTTGGCGACCCAGACGAGCGAGGCCAGGTCGTCGACGATGGCATAGTCGATGCTGTCGCGCTGCTTGGACGACCCCGGGCTCGGTAGCCGCTCCACCCGGAGCCAGCCCGGCCGGTGCGACGGTGCGTTCTTCTCATAGAAGCTGTGGCCCTGGACGCCGTCCGGGTAGCGCTTGAGGGTCAGCGGTCGGTCGGTCAGGTGCGGCAGCAACACCGGTGCGACCCGGCTGTAGTAGTCGAGGACCTGTCCTTTTGTGAAGCCGACGGACGGGTAGAGCACCTTCGCCAGGTTCGACAGCACGAGCTGCCTGCCGTCGACGTCGACCGTCACCTTCGTCCCGTTCACGGCTCCCTGACCACGAGCGCCGGGTCGAGGTCGTCCCGCATCCCCTTGTACGACGGGTGCCGCAGCCTGTCCTCCCGCGTCCAGCCGGTCACGTCGACGTCGACGACGAGGACCGGCTCGACCCAGACGGCCGGGCGGGCGTGCTCTCGAGGCACCTCGGTGGCGAACGGCGGGTCCGCGCGCCGCAGCACCGCGAGCCGCTCGCCGACCAGGCGGAGCGTGGCCGCGGTGAAGCCGCTGCCGACATGCCCCGCGTACGCCAGCCCGGCATCGGTCTGCACGCCGAGCAGCAGCGACCCGAGCTGCCCAGCCCGGCCACCGTCCCCGGGCTTCCAGCCACCCACGACCGCCGATTGGCGGCGAACGTGCTTCACCTTCACCCAGCAGTCCGAGCGGCGGCCAGGCTCGTAGCGACTGTCACGGCGCTTTGCGACCACACCCTCCAGCCGCTGCTCCTTCGTCGCCGCCGCGACCGCTGCCGTGTCCTGGGTGAAGAAGGGCGACAGCTGGAAGGGGAGGTCGAGAGCGGCCAGCACCGCCCGCCTTTCGTCGTACGTGCACGACAGGAGCGAGCGGTCCCCGACGTGCAGGACGTCGAAAACCAGGTAGGAGACGGGGACGGCCCTGACGAGCTCTGCGCTCGGGCCGCGTACGTGCATCCTCGACTGCAGCAGGCCGAAGTCGGGGTTGCCATCGGGGCCCAGCGCGACGATCTCGCCGTCGAGCAGCGCAGTGCAGGGCGGGCTCACCAGCTCGGGGTAGGCGGCGGTGATGTCGTTGCCGTTGCGGGACCTCAGGGTCAGCCGGCCGTGCTGTACGGCGGCCAGTGCGCGGACCCCGTCCCATTTCACCTCGACCGCCCAGCGGCCGTCGTCGGGGGGCAGCACACCGGTGCTCGCAAGCATCGGCGCGAGGCTCGGCAGAAGGGGCACGGGTCCATCCCTACCCTGGCTGGCATCATGCGCGCCATGGCTAGCCCTTCGCCTGCTGTCGGCGGTACCGGTCTTGCGCTCCCGCTGAACCTCGCCCTGCCAGTCCGCGCCTTCGTGGAGGTGGCTGCCGAGGCCGAGGTCGCCGGCTATGACCGGCTGTGGGCGGCGGAGGCCGGGAACAACGATGCGTTCGGCCTGCTCACGGCCGTCGCGCTGGGCACCAGGGCGGTCGGGCTGGCGACCGGCGTCGTCCCGATCTACACGCGCACGCCGTCGCTCGTGGCGCAGAGTGCGGCGACCCTGCAGGACGTCTCCGGTGGCCGCTTCACCCTCGGCGTCGGCACGTCGTCCAAGACGATCGTCGAGGGCTGGAACGGCACGCCCTACGACCAACCGCTCGGCCGGATCAAGGAGTACGTCGACGTCGTCCGGCGGCTGCTCGCCGGCGAGAAGCTGGACCACACGGGGGTGTTCTACGACGTGCACGGCTACCAGCTGCTGCTCAACAACCCCTCGCCCCCGCCGCCGATCATCATCGGCGCGCTGAACGAGCGAATGCTCCGGGCTGGCGGTGAGGTGGCCGATGGCGTCTGCCTCAACTGGATCGGCGCGCATGCCGTCGCGGCCGCGCTGGCGCACGTGCGGGCCGGCCGGCGGCCGACGTCCAACGCCTGCTTCGTGCGCGTCTGCGTCACCGACGACGTCGAGTCCGTTCGTCGGTGGGCTCGCCGCGAGGTGATGTCGTACGTGACGGTCCCGGCGTACCGCAAGGCTTTCGGAGTCCAGGGCTGGGGTGCTGTCACCGCAAAGGCCATGGAGCTCTGGGCGGGCGGCGACCGCAAGGGCGCGGCCGCCTCGCTGCCCGACGAGCTCCTCGACACGCTCGTGCTGGCCGGTGACGCGGCCGAGGTCAGGCAGCGGTTCGAGGCCTACCGCGCGGCGGGCGTCGACGAGCCGGTTGCCCTCCTGGTGAGCGGGCAGAGCGCCCCGGCCGCCGTCCGGGCCGAGCTGGCGGCGACGACCGCGGCGCTGGCCCCGAAAGCCCGAGGCCGCATAGCGGGCAACCGGTAGTCGCGGCTACGGTCCGGCCGCCCTACCTTGAGAGCACGCAGAGCGGGTAGGAGGCACATCGTGAGGTCGATCTGGAAGGGCTCGATCAGCTTCGGGCTGGTGACGATCCCGGTGAAGCTCTACAGCGCCACGGAGGAAAAGGACGTCTCCTTCCACCAGGTGCGACGCTCCGACGGCAGCCGCATCAAGTACAAGCGGGTCGCTGCAGTCGACGGCGAAGAGGTGCCGTACGGCGAGATCGCGAAGGGCTACGAGCTGGCAAGTGGTGAGACGGTCGTGCTGACGGACGAGGACTTCAAGGACCTTCCGCTGACGACGAGCAGGGCGATCGACGTGCTGCAGTTCGTGCCGCTCGAGCAGGTCGACCCGATCTACTTCGCCAAGAGCTACTACCTCGAGCCGGACAAGGCCGGGATCAAGCCCTACGTCCTATTGCGCGACGCCCTCGAGGGGTCGGACAAGGTGGCCATCGTCAAGGTGGCCCTGCGCAACCGCGAGTCGCTCGCCACGCTGCGCGTCCGGGGGGGTGTGTTCGTGCTCGAGACGATGCTCTGGCCGGACGAGGTGCGAACGCCGGACTTCGGTTTCCTTGACGAGGCGGTCGAGGTCCGCGAGCAGGAGCTGGCCATGGCCGGGTCGCTGATCGAGACGTTGTCAGGCGACTTTGACCCGGGGCAGTACAAAGACAGCTACCGCGAGGCGCTGCAGGCGGTCATCGACGCCAAGGTCGAGGGTCGCGAGGTCACCCAGCCCGAGTCGGCCCAGCCGACCGGCGGCACCGTCGTTGACCTCATGGCGGCTCTTCGGGCGAGCGTCGAGGCGGCCAAGAAGAGCCAATCCGCTGTTGGTCCCAACTCCGGTGGTCCCAGCTCCGGCGCGGGCCCCAAAAGTGCTGCGCCGGCGAAAAAGTCAGTCGCCAAGACAGCTGTAGCCAGCAAGACAGCTGGGGCCGCCAAGACCGGCAAGGCGCCGACCACAGCCCGGGCCAAGGCTCCGGCCAGGAAGGCCGCGTCACGCAAGAGCGCCTGACGAGGCGCAAGACCACCTGTTGAGGGCTCAAGAGGAGCGGCCCGCAGGTCGATAGAGCCTCGACGCGAGGGGCAGCTGATTGCCGCCCCCTGCCCCTTCGAGCTGGAGATCCCCTGTGACCGTGAGCGACTACCGCGACGTCGTCGACGCGCTGCGCGCGGTCCCCGGCGTCGCAGCGGCCGACGTCGAGCCCGATGACGAGGGCGGGATGGGCCTGCTCCGGCTCGGCTTGGACCCTGGCGTCGACGAGGTGGAGGTCGCGACCAGCGTCGGGCGGCTGCTGCGCGAGCAGTTCGGCCTCGGCGTGGACGCTGAGCGCGTCCAGATCGTCGAGGACGCCGATCTTCTGTGCGAGGCCGAGGTCCCCAGTCAGCGGACGGGGCAGCGCCCGGCGATCTCCCGCATGCACCTTGTGTCGTCCGGGCTTGACGTGACCGCGACCGTGACCCTGTCCTCCCGCGGGCGCGTCGCCGCCGGCGAGGCCCGGGGCACCGCGTCGTCATCCGGCGTGCAGCGGGCCGTCGCGCACGCCACCCTGAGGGCCGTTGAGGCGCTGCTGGACGGCGAGGTGCGGTTCGACCTGGAGCACCTCGAGGTCAACCAGCTCGGCAGCGAGCGGACCGTCCTCGTCACCCTGTCGCTGCTCTCCGCGCGCGGCACCGAGCGCCTCACCGGCGCGGCCGGCGTCCGCGAGGACGTCCGGCAGGCAGTCATCCGGGCCACCCTTGACGCCCTCAACCGGCGCCTCGAGAGCCTTCTCGACTAGCCACCGAGTCAGCCGCGCCGGGCGGTTGTGACCTTGCGTGGGTAGCGTGCGAGCGTGACCGGGACGGTGTGCCTGCAGGGCGGCGGTGAGTTCTCCCCGGGCTGCCGGGCGATGGACGCAGACCTGGTACGACGGGCCGGTGGCCGCGTCGTCGTGACTGCTCTCGCCGGGGCGGTGGGCCTGGACTACAAGACGGCCACCGACAATGGGGTGCGCCACTTCCGCGCAATCGGGGCCGGCGACGTCCTCGGCGCCCCCGATGTCCGCGAGGACCGGGCCGGTGCACTCGCTGTGCTCGGGACCGCCCGCCTGCTGGTCCTGCCAGGAGGGTCGCCCGCACGGCTGCTGACCGCCTTGACGGCATCGCCCGTCGGAGCGCTCGTCGGGGACCTGCTCGACGGCGGGGGCGTCGTCATGGGGGCTAGCGCAGGTGCGATGGTGCTCTGCCCCTGGACAGTGCTCCCCGACCGGCCCGGCCCACACGGGTTCTCGGTGGCGCGCGGACTGGACCTGGTGGGCGACCTGCTCGTCGTACCGCATTGGAGCGGTGGCTCCAGCCGTGGCGACTGGCTGCGCGCCGTGGAGGCAGCGGCCCCCGGGACGACCGTGCTTGGAATCCCGGAGGAGTCCGGTGTGCTGGTGCAGGAGGGGCTGCTGACCGCAGTCGGCCGGAGCTCGACGAGGCTGGTGGGTGCAGGTCGCGACCTCGTGCCCGGTGAGAGCTGGGAGCAGCCATGACGGTGCGCATCTCCGGGGCGGCCCTGCCGCACTGGGAACAGATCCTGCCGCCCTGGCCCGGCGAGGAGGTCGACGGCCTGTTCGTCCGCCGGGCACCCGGGCCGGCGACCGGCGGTCAGCCGGCGCTGTTCGTGCACGGTCTGGGTGGGGCCTCCACCAACTGGACCGACCTGATGGGGCTGCTGGCCGACCGGCTCGACGGCGAGGCGCTGGACCTGCCCGGCTTCGGTCGCTCGCAGCCGCCGCGTCGGGGCGACTTCTCGCTCGACAGCCACGTCCGGAGCGTCGTCAGGCACCTCGAGCGCGGCAGCCGAGGGCCGGTGCACCTGTTCGGCAACTCCCTCGGGGGCGCTGTCTCGACCCGGGTGGCGGCCGAGCGGCCAGACCTCGTCCGCACCCTCACGCTCATCTCGCCGGCGCTGCCAAACCTGCGGCCCAAGAGGGGGAGCGATCCGCGCCTGCCGCTGCTGCTGGTCCCCGGCCTGTCGAAGCTGGCTACCCGGTCGCTCGCCAAGCGCACCCCCGAGCAGCGGGCTCAGGCCGTGCTGGAGATCTGTTACGCCGACACGTCCCGCATCCCGCAGCAACGGATCGACGAGGCCGTTGCTGAGGTCGTGCGCCGCAACGGGTTGGCGTGGGCCGAGCTGGCGTTCACCGCCTCGCTGCGCGGGCTCATCGCCAGCTATCTCGAGCGGGGGCCGCGGGCGCTCTGGCGTCAGGCCGCGACCGTCACAGCGCCGACGCTGCTCCTCTGGGGCGACAAGGACCAGCTTGTCGACGTGGCTTTGGCGCCCCGCGCTCGGCGTACCTTCCCCGACTCCCGCCTGCTTGTCCTACCGGACACCGGCCATGTCGCCCAGCTCGAACAGCCCGAGATCGTGGCTCGGGCCTTCCTGGGGCTGATCGAGGAGCTCGAGGACCGCCTTGCCGCGCCGCCGGAGGCGTCTGCCGCGTCGTAGCTTCTTTGCCGCTACATGGGTGAAGGCCGACCCCGATCGGGGTCGGCCTTCACCCATGTAGCGGCAAAGAAGCTACGACGCGGCAG
>JANLPD010000155.1:0-2224 GCA_031367045.1 Frankiales bacterium
CCCGTTGCTGGGGTTCGGTCCCACGCTGGCGGCCTCGACGACCGGAGCGGTCAGGTCCACGGCCAGGGAGATGTCCAGCGGTGGGCCCCACAGGCCGAGGGAGTCCTTGCTGTGCACGAAGACGTGGTGCACGCCCTCGCCAAGCAGCTTGACGGTCGCCGCCGGGATGGGCGCGTCCGCGGAGACAACGGTGGCGATGCGGTTGAGCTTCATCGGTGTGCCGTTGCCGTCTGCACCGGCCGTGCCCAGGAAGTACTCGGCGTCGGTGATGGTGCCGCCGGCGTTGCTGTCGTCACCGGTGGCTGCGATGGCGACGTCCAAGGTGCCGTTGGCGGGCGTGGGGGTAACGCTGCCGTTGGTCGTCTGCGGACCGGTCTTGGGCAGGTTGAAGATCACCCCGCCGACCACGCCCCAGTTCCCGGCGCTGTCCCGCGCGCGGACCATCACGGTGTGCTTGCCCGCGTCCAGCCCGGCCAGGACCGCTGTGGTAATCGTGCCCGTAGCACCGGCGACGTCCACGGTGCCGAAGGTGCCGCTCATTGCGGTGCCGAAGCCGACCCCGGTCGTAACGGCATCGTCGATGACGAGCTCGGCCTGGGTCACCGCCGAACCACCGGTGGTGGCGTCGCTGAGATCCGCGGTCACCGTGACATCTGCCAGGCCGTTGGACGGGTTGGGGGTGGCCGTGACGTGCGATGAGACCGGTCCGACGATGTCGGTGCTCGGCGGGGGCGCCGCGGTGTCCAGGAAGGTGAGCATGCCACCGAAGGCGAAGGACAGCGGGTCGGCCGTGGCCTGCCCGTTGTTGTCCAGGTGCCCGGCCGCCTCGTACAGTGCGATCTTGGCCTCCGGGCCGGAGGGCATCGTGACAAGGGTGTCCGCCGTGGCTCCGGGGTCGACCGCCATGACGACCGCCGTCTCGGCATACATCATGGCGTGAGCGTCCTGGGCGACCTGGGTCTGGTCGGCGCCGAGCAGGCTCATGGAGTGCGTCTGCGATCCGACGTTGACGTAACGCAGCAGGACCTGGTGACTCTGGTCGGTGCTGATCGGGTCCGTGGAGGGGAACGGCTTGCCGTTGATCAACCGGTATGCCGGGTGGAAGCTGCGCATGTCGAACGTCGCCGGTGCGGCGTTCAGGGCAGGGTCGATCTCGCTGAGCACGACCACGGCGTCGTCGTCATAAGCCGTGCTGGGGTAGCCCGCCGCCGAGCCGTAGGCCGAGCCGTCGGCCGGGCGAACCACGAGGGCGCCGGCCAGACCCATGGCGACCTGACGGGTGCCGTTGGCCGTGTGGCCGGCTTCGTAGATGAACGTGCCTGACCGGGTGGCCGAGAACGTGTAGGTCAAGGTGGTGTCGGGGTCGCTCAGGGCGCGCGGGGCCAGTCCCATCTCCTCCGCCTGAGGCGACAGGCCTGCGGAGAACGCGCTGGTCGGCTGCCCCGGGAACGCCAGGGAGACCCGTTGACCGGCGAGAAGGTTGTGCAGCTTGATGGACACGGTGTCGCCCTGGTTGACCACCAGTAGCGGTCCCGGCGCGGTGGCGGTGCCGGCGGTGCCGGTGCCCGAGAAACCCCAGATCGGGATGGAAGCACCGAGCACGGAGGTCGTGCCGGTCATCGCGTAGAGATCGCATGTGGCCGTGGTTCCGGTCGTGGTGCAGCCCTGGGCAGCAAGCTTGCCTGCTGCCACCGCGGGAACAGCGGCGGGCACCTGTGACGGTACCGACGCCGCCGCCTGCGCGCCGAGCGGCACGGCCAGGAGGGAGATCGCGGCCACCATGCTCGCGGTAGCCACGACTGCCATGCAGCGCAGGGTGCGCGGACGCAAGGCTGACCTGTCAGCCGGCTGGATGAGTTTCATCGCCAGTCCTCAATTCGCCTGGCAACCGGCGGGAGGATCGATGCGGAATACCGTCATCATCCCTCCGAAGGTTGCGCCGTAGTTGGTCGCCTGCACGAGCGAGTGGCTGTGGGCGATGTGGTAGTACTCGCCGCACTGGTTGTTGGAGGTGATCGTCGTGGGCAGGGGGTTCTTGGTCCCGAGGTAGGGGCTCTCGCTGAACCACGTGTCCGTGCCGACGAGAAGCTGGTCGGTGATCGCCGGGATCTGCGTGGGAATGGGGTTGGTCAGGGCGTTCCAGCCCTCGACGTCGCGCCAGTCCATCAGGGCGTCCATACTCTGTCCGGGCTGCACGTCGATGTCGTACTTCAGGTACGCCAGG
>JANLPD010000178.1:0-9124 GCA_031367045.1 Frankiales bacterium
CATGCGCGTCAAGCTGTGCTCCTTGCTGCCGATGGTCAACGCCGCCGGTTCGGACATGGATCGAGGCGAGACGGTCACTCTGTTTAACGACCTGTGTGTGCTCGCCCCCGCCGCCCTCATCGACGCGCCCATCACTTGGCAGAGTAGCGACGCGCACCGCGTCCACGCCGAGTTCACCAACGGCGCTCACACCGTGAGGGCTGAGCTGATCTTCAACGATGAGCACGAGCTCATAAACTTTGTCTCTGACGACCGTTCGCGTGCCTCGGCCGATGGCCGCCACTTCACCCAGCAGCGCTGGTCCACCCCACTCTCCGCCTACCGGGCCATCGGTGCGCGGCAGGTCGCGACCTACGGCGAAGGTCGCTGGCGCGCCCCCGACCCCGAGGGTGAGTTCAGCTACCTCGAATTCAACGTCGACGAAATCGCGTACAACACCGTACCTGGAGCAATCCGGATCGGATATCTGGATGGCTCGAAACCGAGACTGGTGGGAGGCTAGTCGCAGAACAACAAAAAGGGCCCCAACCTTGAGATCTCGGCCCCGGCTGCGTGCGATGCAACTACTCCCGGTTCCCCGATCTTGCCTAGCGCCGCGAGAGCTCAACCGCCGGCGTCTGGAGGAGTTAAGGCACTGCTGGGTGGTGGTGATCTGTCGGTGACCAAGACGCTCCTTGGCCACTTGCAGGGTGGCCGTCGCCGCTGCTGCCTCCACGGAAGTCAGCAACGGGAGTCAGCAACCGCGAGATCGAGCTGACAAGCGCAGCCCGGTCCACCGTGTGGGCCCGCCCGAAGGAGTGGATCACCTCCGTGTCTGGTTGTCCCGACGTCGGATGCCGTTCGCTGTGCGCCAGCTGCAGGTAGCGCACCACCGAACCGTCCCGGTTCGGCCGCCGCCTCTCACGCATGTACATGGACACCGCCCAGCACACCGCGCACCGTCAGGTCGAGGTGGCACGCCCAGCTAGTGTGCCTACACGATGTCGACTGCGCCTCGGTCGTCATCAGTGACGCGCTGCGGTCCTACCCGCGCGCGATCGCCGACCTCCGGGCACAAGCCCGTTCTTGTCGTCCGGGGCCTTGTTGACAGACGTGGGCGTCGATGTTCGGTGCGACCTGAAGCGGGCAGCGGTCGAACGCCTGTCCTTGGACTCGACCGCGATCACGGCGTACGCCTCACCAGGCGCTCCACGGCTGGGTCGCACCGGCCTTCGCAGTGCCGCCCTTAGCCGAAGTGCCGTGGGCCCGTCACGAGAGGACTGGCGTCGCAGAGGGCGCCGGACCAGTGCGGTCCGACGCCCCCTGCGCTGAGCGGAGAGGATTGCTAGGGGTTGAGCGTCCAGATGCCCCGGCCGTGCGTGGCAGCGACCAGCTGTCCGGTCGGCGCCAGTGTCACGTTGTTGGTCGGCGCGTTGGGCAGGCCTGTGCCGAGTCGCGACCAAGCCGTCGGCGACGACGCGTCAGCAGCGAACACCCCGATATCGGTGGCCAGCACGAGCAACCCGTTGCGCATGACGAGCGCGTCGCCGGGCGCGTCAGGCAGGTTCCCCGACCGGTCCTGCCAGGTGACGCCACCATCCGTCGTCTCGAAGACGATGCCGACTCCGGCACCGTCGATCCAGCGCCGCGAGTACCCGTTCATGACGGCGTAAGCATGGCTGCCGTCCTTCGGGTCGACCGTCACACCGGCGATGAAGCGGTTCGGTAGGCTCGACACGTCTAGCTGGTGCCAGGTCCCGCCGAAGTTCGTCGCAATCCCCCGGTTAAAGGTCGGGCTGGGGTTGCCACCACCGGTGATCCAGGCGGCATACGTCGTGCCACCAGCGCTGCTCACAGCGGTGGCGGCGTTGGTCCGGCCGAGGTCGAACACCGGCTTCCAGTCGCAATTGCTCAAGTCGCAGGTGGTCGCATAGCCCTTGGTCGTGTCCCACACGTATCGGCCACCGCCGACCCAGTGGCTTGGGTCGGTCCTGTCAGCCGCCAGGGGCGCCTGGAAACGGGCCCGCTCGTCGCAGTCCGCCCGGGGTGTCGGCAACGAGATCCCCTGCCCTGCACACGAAGGACTGTTCGTGACGAAGGTGTGGCCACCGTCAGTCGTGCTGTAGGTGGTGAGGTTGGTGTACTCACCGGCGGCATGCGAGGCGTCAGCCGGGTCGACGATGACGCTGAACCCGTCGCCGCCAGCCGGTGCGATGGCCTGTCCCTTCTCGGGGACAAACGCGGTGCCGTTGTCCTGCAGACCACCCCAATAGGCCAAGCCCTTGCCGGAGGTTCCGGCACTGGCGTCGTAGAACTGCAGGTTGTGCAGCGTCGCGTTCAGGTTGTTCCAGCCGCCGTACCCGTTCTTAGACGTGGGCCGGGAGTACACACCACCGTCGTTGCCGATGACGACCTGGTGATCATCGGTAAGGAGCAGCGCGTGCTGGTCGGGGTGGGTGGTTTTGGGGCAGGTGCTGCCGCAGGCCAGGCCGAAGTCCCAATAGGGGCTCGCCGTGGTGAACGTCTTGCCACCATCGCTGCTCTTGAAGACCTCTTCCAGACTGACGAACACGGTGTTCGGATCCGCGGGGTCGACAGCGAGCGCCTGGTTGTACCAGGACTGCACGCCGACGTTGTAGCCGGGCGAGTTGTCGGCCCGAATGGCCGAGCCGGATTGCTGCAGCTTGCTGGAGTCCGCGAGCTTGGTCCACGGACCGGCTGGGTCCCCGGAGGTCGAGACGAAAAAGCCCTTCAGGTTGGTGGCCGAGCCGGCAGCATCGACGCCGCTGGCGAGGAACGCCGGGGATTCCATCAGCGCGTACAGCCGGCTGTCGCCGGCGTACGCCAGGCTGGTGCGGCCGATGTCGGTGCCGTCCAGGTCCCCGGTCGGGGTGACCTTGGTCCACGTCGTCCCGCCGTCATTGCTGGCGAAGATGGCGTTGTCGGCACTGCCGCTGCGGTAGCCGTTGACGGCGACCAGGCTCTGCCCGCCGGTCCCCGGCCGCAGCGCCACGTCGGTGATGTGGTTGACGTAGGGCGACTGAACTGATGTGGGGGCCAGCACCCTTGTCCAGGCACCGGCGCCGTCCGCCGATGTCCGGTACAAGCCTTGGCTGGTAGCGGCAAAGATGGTCGGCCCGTCGACGAGGAGCCGGTAAACCTGGTGGTCCAGAAGTGCGCTTCCACCGACCTGGATCGGGGCGCCCTTGGGCTTGCCGCTTCCATTGGTCGCCAGCCGGTACACACCCGTGCCCAGGTAGGAGTCCGCGTTGGTGTTCGCCTCACCGGTGCCGATCCACAGCGAATGGTCGGCTGGGTTCACGGCTAGCGCGCCGGTGGACAGTGACGCCTGGTCATCCGACAGCGGGGCCCATGACTTTCCGCCGTTGTGGCTGGCCCAGACGCCGCCGCCGGCGGTCGCCGCGAACAGCTCGTGACCATCCCGGGCCAGCGCGGTCGTCCGGCCGCCGACGATGTCGAAGCCAGCCCCTGCATTGGACCACACCGGGTCGGTGAAGCCGGCCGGCTCGAGCTGGTAGGACGACGAGGTCTGCTCGGTCCATCGCCCGGCCCGGACCGGCAGCTTTGCAGCTTGCGCGCGGCCGGCCAGCAGCGCCGCGGCAGAGACCGAAGCGGCGGGCGCGCTGCGCTGGAAGGAGTACTCCGCCGCGCGGTCGGCCAGGCTTCCGCCGTCATCGCCGGCGCGGGAAGGACCGCCGTCGTACGCAGTGGCATGACCGCCTTTGTGGCGGGGGTAGGAGCCGTTGGACTGATGGGGAGCGGCCAGGGCGGTCCCGGTCAGGGAAAGGGCGAGCAGCGAGCCCACGACAGCGGCTGGTGCGGCTCGTCGGAGGCGGCAGGGCGGAGGCAGCACAATATTCCTTCCTTGCGGCCCGGATCTCGGGCCGCAACGGGCGGCCACGTCGTGCGCAACGGCCCACCGGTGTTGTACACCGTGAGCGGTCCTGTGGCGACCGGACCTCCCTTTGGAGTGGGATCGGCAATGAGACGCCCGCTGCCCCGCCGTTCGCCCGGGCAAGGTTGGCACGTGAAGTCGACGGCACCAGCGGGCGACGCAGGGTTGCCGCGCGCAAGGACCGTCCTGGCACGGGTGGTGACCGACCGCCCTGCGGCGGTCCTGCTCGTCGAGCTCGCCAGCCGCCAGATCGTGCATGCGAACGTGCTGGCGCAGCAGCTCGCGCCGGGCTTGCTGCTGCCAATCGCCGTCGATGTCTGGTCGGACGCCGCTGGTCTGCGCGATCCACGCGGCCAGGAGCTGTCCGGGACCGAGCACCCGTTGTCGCTGGCCGCGCGCGGTGTGGCGTCACCCGGCGGCGCCATCAGCGCCCGGCGGGCCTCCAGTGCGACCGCCCCGCGTGAGGCGTTGTTCGCGGTCGGGCTGCCGCTGGACGGCCCATCTGGCCTCGACGGGCACATGCTGGTCGTCCTGCTGCCGCTGCACCCCGGCTCTACCCTGGACGCCACTGGGCAGCAGTGCTTGCAGGAACAGGCGGTCCTTGCGGCCGGGTGCTCGTTCTCACTCGCGTCCGCGACCGAGCCGGACCTGCCCTTGACCTGGGTCAACCCGGCCTTCACCGCAACGACCGGATACCCAGCCGAGGAGGCTGTCGGGCGCAACTGCCGGTTCCTGCAGGGGTCCGACACCGACCAGCACCAGGTCGCCGTGCTGCGCGACGCACTGCACGCCGGTCAGGACGCCACGGTCGTGATGTTGAACTACCGCAAGGACGGGACAGCATTCTGGAACCAGATCGCCATCAGCCCCATCCTGAACGGGGCCGGGACGGTGACGCACTTCGTCGGGGTCCAGACCGACGTCACCGAACGGGTCGAGGCCGAGCGAGTCAGCGAGCTCGTCCTGGCAACTGAACGCACCGCCAGGGCCGAAGCAGAAACCGCCAGGGCGGAAGCAGAGGCCGCCCGGGCGGACGCCGACGGCGCACGGCACTACGCCGAGGTGCTGGGCGGCCGGCTGGCTTTGATGGCGGAGGCTTCCGGGCTGCTGGCGGCGACCTTGGACTTGGACGAGTCGTTGGAACGTCTCGCGCGCTTGGTCGTGCCGTTGTTGGCGGACTGGGTCGTCATCAACGTCACGGACGACCAAGGTCGCCTGGGGTCCGACACCTTCGTGCGGCACCGCGACGGGCGGGAGGACCTGCTTGGCCGCTACCGCGAGCTCGTCCCGGCCGGGGTTGCGCCGGGCAGTCCTTTGCACGATCTGCTGGCCGGTGGCCCGCCCACGTTGATGGCCAGGTTCGTCGCCCCGCCGGAGGCTGACTTGCCGGAGTCGGAGCGGGAGATCCGCCGGATCAGTGTTGAGCTCGGGGCGAGCTCGTTGGCTTTCGTGCCGTTGACCGCACGACGCCGGGTCGTTGGCACCATGATGCTGGTGCAGGGGGCTTCTGGCAGGCAGTTCGACGAAGGCGACCTGGACCTCGCTGCAGACCTGGGCCGGCGGGCCGGTCTTGCGGTGGACAACGCCCGGCTTTACACGGCCGAGCACACGAATGCAGTCGCGCTGCAACGCAGCCTTCTTCCGGCCCTCCCCGCGGTCGCCGGGCTCGTGCTTGCAGCGGAGTACCTACCAGCCGGGAAGGACAGCCAGGTCGGCGGGGACTGGTGGGACGTGTTTGCCCTGCCCGACGGGGCAATTGGCCTGGCTGTGGGTGATGTGATGGGCCACGACATCGCCGCGGCAGCAGCGATGGGTCAGCTCCGAAGCGTGCTGCGGACGTGCGCATGGGCGGGAGACGGTCCGGCGACCGTCCTGGACCGGATGGACCAGCTCGTTCAGGGCTTCGACATGGCCGAGCTGGCGACCTGTTTCTACGCCCGTCTTGAACCCGGCTGCCAGCCCGAGGTGCCCGGGCGGCTGCGTCGGTTGTCGTGGTCCAACGCCGGGCATCTCCCGCCCGTCCTGCTTAAGCCGAACGGCCAGGCCAGCCTGCTGCAGGGCGTCGGTGACGTCCCGATCGGAGTCCCTTCATCCGGCCTGCGCAGACACGATGCCCTCACCGTTGTGCCGGGCTCGACGCTGCTGCTCTACACAGATGGGCTGGTCGAGACCCGCACCGGCGATATCGACAGCGACCTGCAGCGCCTCCTCAACCAGGTCGCTGCCCACCGACCCACCGACGGCCCGTTGGCGCTCGTCGACCGGCTCATCGAGGGTCTGACCGGCTTGACCGACGACGTCGCAGTCCTTGCCGTACAGACGCTTTGAGACGTCGATCGAACCACTCCAGGTGTGCCCGGCTTCACCCAGCCGGCGCAGCCCACTCGTTCACGCCGCCGGGTGGAGCTTGGCTGGGAGTGCGGGCGAGTGCGCCAGCTCCGCCCAGAAAGCGTCCGCCCAGACGCGATGGCCGCGGTCATCTGGGTGAAACCAGTCGGCCGCGAAGTCGGTGAGCATCGCGCTCGCGCCTCGGTCCTGCAGCGCCTTATGGAGTGGAACGACAGGTAGCTGGTGGGCACGAGCCCGCGCGGTAAGGATGCCGGCAGCCTGCGCGGCATTGTCCTCCCAACGGCCGTGCATGAAGTACGGGACATCGGCGATAAATGTGCCGGTAGGCAGCGCAGTGGTCAACTGGTCAACCTCGCTCGAAAACCTGGCTGCATCGAAGGATCGGATGTCATTCCCGCCGACGGCAACAGTGACGACATCTGGATGCAATCGCCGCAGCTCAGGCAGCTGCGTGTCCAGGACGTCGCGAACCGTCGCGCCGGAGCTGCTGAGGTTCACCACCTGGACCGGCCGGCCGGTCTGCTTGCGCATTCGTTCGGCCAGCAGACCGACGTAGCCGCGCTCCGGGCGGCTGGCCCCGATTCCTTGCGCGACGCTGTCGCCGAGGGCGACGTACACCAGCCCACCAGGCTCCCCACGCGGCTCCGCCCAGTATGAGCGGTACGCCCCTACGTTGTGGGCGAGCCAGACAAGCTTCACTCCCCAGACGCCGGCGGTGATGAGCACAACCGCACCCATCACCAGTGCGACTGGGTGACGGCGCAGCCACGCCGACAGACCCCGCCCGGACCCGGTGTCGCTCCGCGGGCTTTGGAGGTTGTTAGTCACCGGATCGGGAAGCGGCGGCTGTCCGGTGGTAATCGCGCCAGATCAGCTTGTGCACCCCGAGCTTGGCCGGTAGTGAGCGCAGTCCCGGGATGAACGGCAGGAACAGCAGCCCGAGGGTAACAACTGCCATCACGGACCAGACGAGAGCGTCCGCATTGCCGCTGGTGGAGAAGGGCTTCACCTGATACCAGAAGGTGTACAGCCAGAGCCACGCCTGTCCGGGGTAGTTACCCGTCTCGTTCATCATCCCCCACTGGTCACCGCCCAGGTGCTGGGCTCGGGCCTGGTCTTCCAGGTAGGCGCCGTCGGCGAGCAGAAGCAGCGGTCGGGTCTCGTCGCTGGTGTAGAAAGTGCTTTTCGAGGTGAGCAGACCCTCGAGCCCGCCACTCCCGGCCAGGGTGAGGAAGCGGCTGGCCAGGGTGGGTACCGGGCCGTAGTCGCCGGCTGCGACGCGTGCGGGGTCGCCGTCCGGGGCGGCGGCGAGAGCATCGGCGTACGCGGTAGCCCAGGCAGTCTGGTGCTGGCTGGTGTCGGAGTTCCACGCGCCGATCGCTTTGGTCAGTGTCGGGTCACCGGGCACACTGGCCAGCGGGACCAACACCAGGTCGCGGGCGGAGTCCAGGCTCTCCCGAAGTCCTCCCCAACGTTGCAAGGGAAGCGGGCCGAGCTCTTGTCCGATGCTCGCCGCGTTGTATGGGGGTCCGTACCCCGCGCTCGTGCTCGTCCCAGCCAGCTCAGCTGTGGCGGTTGCCACGACATCGGCGGGGGCGGCCCGAGCCCAATCCGCGAGCGAGATCGCCTTCTCATCCGGTGAGGAGAACACCGCTGCCAGAACCACGGTGAGCACGCTCACCACGGTCAAGGCCACGACGAACTCTTTCACCAGGTCGTAGGGGCGCGTCGGAAAAGCGTGCGCGTCCGGGGTGTGGTCTCGGCGGCCCCTCATGACTTTGCTTCCTCAGGGGCCTCGGCGCCGATCGGCGGAACGACACCGTGCCGGCGGACCAGCAGGACGTGCAAGACGACGACGACCCCGAGCACGAGTGGGAGGAGCATGACGTGCCACAACAACATCTGACCCGCATTCAGCACGTTGAACCAGGCGCCGACCCCGACGGAGTTCAGCCCGTCCTTGGCCTGGGTGGAGATCCACTGCGAGTCGAAGTTGGTCTGCACGAGATACCCGGTGAAGGCGGCTCCGATCGAGCCGACGAAGGCCACCACGCCGGTCATCCAGGTCAAGGCTCGTTTTCCGCGCCAGGCCGCCATGAAGAACTTGCCCCAGAGGTGGATCACCATGAAGAAGAAGAAGAGCTCAACGCTCCACAGGTGCAGCGAGTTCGCGAAGTGCCCGACCGCTGAGGTGTGCCACCAGGCGGTCCCCTCAAGGGCGAGAAGCGAGCCGGAGGCCACAACCACTACGAGGGAGGCGAGCGAAAGGACGCCGAAGACGTAGATCCAGGAGGACACGTACGCCGGCTGCCTGTCCGGCAACAGCTCCCCGGCGGGAACCGTTCGCGCCAACCGACCCCGAAGCCGCACGGTCCAACTGCGTTCCGTCGTGGGTATCTCCCGCACCATACTGGTCACTGCTCGCTCCGGTCACGGCCGCGGACAGCGGTCGGCCGATGGAACGGGACCAGCAACGCGAGGCCGAACACAGCCAGCATCACTCCAATGACGACGAGGTTTGCGACCGAGATCTGGATCACGCCCCAATTCACGTAACTTCCAGTGCCGCCTAACAATGCCGCTACAACTCTCATACGCGGACGTTCCCACCCCCGAGTTCCGGTGTAAAGAGGGGGAGGTCCCGCCCGGCCAGGACCAAAGACCTACCGGCGCGGGTACCCGCCCTTCAGTGGCCACCCGCAGATCCCGCTAGGGTGGGGCGGTGGATAGGCTTCGGATCGGGGTCCTCGCCTCGATCGCGCATCGGACGCCGCCCCGCGGCTACGGGCCGTGGGAGCAGGTGGCCTCCACGTTGACCGAAGGCCTGGTCGCCCTCGGTCATGAGGTCACCCTGTTCGCGACCGGTGACTCGATCACATC
>JANLPD010000259.1:0-1592 GCA_031367045.1 Frankiales bacterium
AGATCGTCTCGGCGGTCCCATCTGATTTCCAGAACCGCATCCGTGCTGACTACCCGCTCTATGTACGCCAGGATCCGTTCGCGAGCATGCCTCCCGATATGGCGGCCGCTATGTCGAACCTCCCGATCCCGATTGCCAATCCCCTCGGTGCGGTTACTAACCTGGCGAGCAAATAGCCGACGGTCAGGGTAGTATTGGGTTGTGGCTTCTGATGCTCGGGTGTGGTCGCAGGCGGAGCAGGAGCGGGTGCGCCGGTTGGCGGTCGCGGCGGTGGTCGAGCAGGGGATGAGCGTGGCCGCGGCGGGACGGGTGTTCGGGGTTTCGCGGCAGACGGTGTCGGGCTGGGTGAACGGTTTTCGGCGTCAGGGCGAGCTGGCGTTGGCGGCGGGGCGACGGGGCCGGCGGGCCGGGGAGCAGCAGGCGTTGCCGCCGTGGATGCAGGGGCAGCTGGTGCAGACGATCCGTGGTCACAACCCCGATCAGCTGCGGCTGCCGTTCTTTCTCTGGACGCGCGAGGCCGTGCGCGAGCTGATCCGCAGCAGGTATGGGATCGAGCTGGCGCTGACGACGGTCGGTCAGTACCTAAGACGGTGGGGGTTCACGCCGCAGAAGCCGGTGCAGCGCGCGTTCGAGCAGAACCCGGTCGCGGTCGCGCGCTGGTTGGAGTGCGAGTACCCGGCGATCGAGGCGCGAGCCAAGCGGGAAGGCGCGCGGATCCTTTGGGCCGACGAGATGGGCCTCCGCTCCGACCAGGCCGCCGGTCGCTCCTATGCGCCCCGGGGTCGCACCCCGGTCGTCGGCAAAACGGGACGGCGGTTCGGCTGCAACGTGATCCAGGCGGTCTCCAACCGGGGCGAGCTCTGCTTCCGCGTCTTCGAGGGCAGCTTCACCCAGGCCGTCTACCGCGACTTCCTGAAGCGGCTGCTCAAGCAGGCGGCCGGCCGCAAGCTCTACCTGATCGTCGACGGGCACCCCGTCCACCGCGGCAAGAACGTCAACGCCTGGCTGGCCGAGCGGACCGAGCTGATCGAAGTCCACCAGCTGCCCGGCTACAGCCCCGAGCTCAACCCCGCCGAGCTACTCAACAACGACACCAAGCACGCCGCGCTCACCCGACGCAGGCCACGCGACCCAGACGAGCTCCTTGACGGCACCCGCAGCCACCTCCACCGCCGCCAGAAACAACCACACGTGATCCGCAGCTTCTTCCACCACCCCGACGTCGCCTACGCAGCCTGACCCGTCAGCCAATTGCCTGCCGGGTTAGTAAGTGACCGAGATTGAGTTCAGGTCGTCGCGGAGCGTGGCGTAGGTCTGGCGAGCGATGTAACGCTTGAGGCAGCGTGAGCCGCGTATCAAGCTCGGCGATCTCGTCGTCCAGGAGTGCGATGCGTCGCGCGAGGCTGCGCAGAGCGAGCTTCGCCGCGTTGACCGGCTCGCTGAGCCGGTCGATGTCGGGGCGCAGCCGGCGGCAGAGCGTGGCTTTGCCCTTGAGCGTCTTGCGTATCGCGAGTTGTTCGCGCAGTCCACTGGGCGCGGTGCGGACGAGGTCGCCGAGCTGCACCAGCGCGACTGATCGGGACTTCACCGCG
>JANLPD010000309.1:0-3501 GCA_031367045.1 Frankiales bacterium
CGCTGACCTACCGGCACGCCACAACGCCGGCTCGACCACCGCATCCCGGTACACACACCGTTCACCAGCACGACGCCGCCCACGCGGCCCACCGTGGACTCGGGAGAAGTCTTCTCATCTCCCGCGCCACCCGTCGACGGGCCGCGGCGGGGCCGAATCTTTGTGGCGTTTTCCAGCCCGATGGCGCTCCCTCGGGCATACCCAAGGACAGCAGAGCCGATGGGTCAGTCGAGGCCCTGGTGTGAAGCCCCAGCCCATCGACCCGACAGTATGCATGGCTGGCTGGAGCTTCGTTGCCGTCAACGCTCTGACCCTCAAGCGACTGAGACTGGCCACGCCCACCCGGAGCCACCACGTCCGACAACGGCCCGCCCGAAGGTTATCGATCGGGAGGGTGAGCTTGTTGCGGCCCGCACCCGCTGACACGTCGAGCTGCAAGCGTCCCCTCCGGCACGTTCGCCTGCGGGGCTGTGAGGGGTTCAGCCGCCAATGACCACTGTGGCCGCGGGCCTGCGACCAGCAGCATTGACCCGCCACCCGACGCCCTTGCGGATGCTCTGGATCACCGCCGCCCTCGGACTGTGCTTCCTGGGGGTCCGGTGGGGGTTGCGGGACGCGCCGTTGCTGTGGTTCGCGGCCTTACGGGCGCTGGTGGGGGGCGCCGCCTTAGCGGTGGTCGCCGCCGGGCAGCGCCGCCCGCTACCCCGATCGCCCGCGAGTTGGGGGATGATCACGGCGTTGGGGGTCGTCAACGTCAGCCTGGCCTTCGGTGCGATGTTCGCAGGCATCGCCGGATTGGCCACCGGAACGGCTGCGGTGCTGGCCAACGCTCAGCCGCTCTTGATTTTGCTGCCCGCCTGGTGGCTCTACGGCGAGCGCGTATCAGCGCGGACCAGCGTTGCGCTGGCCGTGGGCTTCGGCGGACTGCTGGTCGTCGCGGTCCCCGGCGGGGGAGGCTCCGGGGCATTGCTGTCGCTGCTTGCCGCAGCCGCAGTAACCACCGGAACCCTCATGGTGCGGCGCCTGGGCCAGGTCGATGTCGTGGTCGCCAGTGCGGCGCACCTGCTGCTGGGTGGTCTTGTTCTAGCGGTCGCGGCCGCCGTTGTTGAAGGCGCCCCGGACATTGCGTGGACCGCACGCTTCCTGATTGTACTGGCCTTCCTCGGCCTGGTCGCGACTGCCGCCACGACACTGGCCTGGTTCGTGGAGACCCAGCGCTGCCCGCTGTCCGCACTCACACCGTGGATGTTCCTCGTCCCGGTCTTCGGGCTGTTGATCGGCACCGTGGGTCTGGGTGAACGCCCCGACGCCTGGACGGTTACCGGCATCGTCTTGGTCCTGGTGAGCATGCGGGCAGCCCTGATCCCCCACACCACAGGAGCCGGCCCTGGACACCTGCACCTCCCGGCCAGTCCCGTCCCGGCCGATCCTTTTGAGCCTGAGCGAGGCCGCTCGACCCTCGACAAGCCCTCGTGATGCCAACCCCTCGTCTGGAGCCCTCATGACTTTGCTCGCGCGGATCGCACCCGACCCTGCCGGGGACCGACCCACCGTCGTTTTTCCGCTGACGGAGGAAGCACTGCGTCGTGTGGATGCTTACTGGCGGGGCTCGAACGTCCTGTTGGTAGGCCAGATCCACCTGCGGGGATGCCGACCCGGACCGCTGGTTCGCCGTGTAGGCAGCCCCGGGCCTCTGACCAAAACGCTGACGCCAGACTGCGGTCCTTCAATACGTCAGGAACCCGTCTGATGTCCACCCTCACCCGCCGTCAGATCCTAGCCGGGGCCGCCGGTGCGGCCGGTCTGTTTGCTCTTGACGCCTGCAGCAGCACCCGCACTGCCAGCACCGCGGTCACGCCAACATCGGCAGCGGTGCGGGATGCCGAAGCGGCCCGCCGTGGCGCCGGGCGAAGGCTTGTCACGGCGCACTTGACCGCCCGCCCGGCCACGCTGGACCTCGGCGGACCACAGGTACGCAGCTGGGCGTACGGGGATCAACTGCCAGGCCCCATCCTGCGGGCCCGCGCCGGCGACCTGTTGCGCGTCACGCTGGACAACCAGTTGCCGGCACCCACCAGCATCCATTGGCACGGCATCGCGCTTCGTAACGACATGGACGGAGTCCCGGGTGTCACGCAGTCGCCGATCGCGCCCGGCGCCGGTTTTACGTACGAATTCACCGTCCCTGATCCCGGCACGTACTTCTACCACCCGCACGTCGGCGTCCAGCTCGACCGGGGTTTGTACGGCGCGCTCCTGGTCGACGACCCGCAGGACGCCGGCCGTTACGACGCCGACTGGACCGTAGTGCTGGACGACTGGGTCGACGGCACCGGCCGCAGCCCCGATGACATCCTGGCTGCCTTCATCAAGTCGGGCTCTGGCAACGGGATGGCAGGCATGGGGGGCGTTGGCGGCATGGGCGATGCGTCAGGGACCGGGTCGAGCCCGGGTCCGGGCATGTCGGGCATGGGAGAGACGATGAGCTCGGCGGTGCTCGGCGGCGCCGGTGACGTCGTCTACCCCCATTACCTGGCCAACGGTCGGGTGCCCGCCTCACCGCAGACCTTCAGCGCCAAGCCTGCGCAGCGAATCCGGTTACGCCTCATCAACGCCGGGTCTGACACCGCCTTTCGCGTCGCGCTCGGCGGACACCGACTCACGATCACCCACAGCGACGGCTTCCCGGTTGTCCCGGCTACCACCGAGGCACTGATCATAGGAATGGGAGAACGCTTCGACGTCGAGGTCACCCTGTCCGACGGGGTGTTCCCGCTGGTAGCTGCTGCCGAAGGTAAGGGTGGGCAGGCACTTGCCCTGATCCGCACGGGCAGCGGACGCCCACCGGCGGCATCGGTTCGGCCCGCCGAACTCGACGGGCAGGTACTGCTCGGCACCCAACTGCGCGCCAGCGACGCCGCTCGGCTCGTCGAGAAATCCGTTGACCGCCGTCATGACCTCGCCCTCGGCGGCAGCATGCGCGGCTACCGATGGACGATCAACGGAAAGACGTTTTCCGAGTCACGCCCGCTCACCATCAGTCAGGGCCAGCGGGTTCGGCTTCGTTTCTTCAACCACACCGCAATGTTTCACCCGATGCACCTGCATGGGCATACCTTTGCCGTCGCCGGTGGCGGTCCACGAAAGGACACTGTCATCGTGCGCCCCATGCAGAGCCTCGACGTGGACTTCGACGCGCTGAACCCCGGCCAGTGGGTGAGCCATTGCCACAATATTTACCACGCCGAAAGCGGCATGATGGTGACCTTGTCCTACCGCCACTGACCCCATCCTGTCGGGTGAGTCCGCCCTCATATCGCAACAACAGGGCTTTCCCACTGCAGTGGCCTACGTTGCCATCATGGCGCGGCGACCCGCCACCGGCGAACGAGATGTCCTTGGCGGCAGCGCCGGCCCCGCCCGTGACATCGTTCCCGAAGGCGTTTCGTGTTACCAGGGGTCGGCACCGTGACCAACGCACTTATCAACCTCCTGCACGGC
>JANLPD010000310.1:0-3609 GCA_031367045.1 Frankiales bacterium
GACATCACCGTCCTGCAGCTCCACAGCGGCAGCGACCAATGCGGCTACGTCGTCGCCGGGCCTGACCTCGGGCAGCCCGCGGACAGGCAGCACGGTGAAGCCCTCAGACACCTGCGAGGTCCAGGGCAGCGCGCGCCATCGCGGCCGTCGCGTCGAGGTCGGTCATGAGCAGCGGGACGGCGCGGACCTCCACGCCGGGGACGGTCACGCCCTCGTCCGTCGTGTCGACCAGCCACCCGTCGAGCAGGTCCGACCCGTAGTGGCGCCCGACCGCCTCTGCCGAGGTCGCTACTCCGATGGCGGACAGGCAGGCGTCCGCCATGCCTCGTACGGGTGCGCCGCCGATGATGGGCGAGAGGCCGACCACCCGCTTGGCCACCAGCGCCTCGCGGATCCCCTTGACCTGCAGGCAGGTCCCGATGCTGACCACCGGGTTGGACGGCGGCAGGAGTACGACGTCGGCAGCCTCGATCGCCTCGAGGACCCCGGGTGCCGGGGCCGCCTCATCGGCGCCGACCGCGACGATCGAGTGGGCCGGCAGGGCGGCGTGGTGCTTGATCCACCACTCCTGGAAGTGGATCGCCCGCCGGCCGTCCGGGAGGTCGACGACCACATGGGTCTCGACCCGGTCGTCGCTCATCGGCAGCAGGACCGCGCCTGGCCGCCAGCGCTCGCACAGGGCTGCGGTGACCTGGGAGAGCGGGAAGCCGGCATCGAGCATCTGCCGGCGGACCAGGTGGGTCGCGAGGTCGCGATCACCGAGGCCGAACCACGCGGTCGGCACGCCGTAGGCGAGCAGCTCGTCCCTGGCGCTCCACGTCTCGTCCTGCCGGCCCCAGCCGCGCTCGTCGTCGATGCCGCCGCCGAGGGTGTACATGACGGTGTCGAGGTCGGGGCAGATCCGCAGGCCGTACATCGTCGTGTCGTCGCCGGTGTTGACCACGACGGTCAGCTCGACGTCCGGCACTGCGCGCAGCAGCCCGCGCAGGAAGCGTGCGCCGCCGATACCGCCCGCCAGGGCCACGATCCGCATGCCGTCGATTCTGTCAGGCCCCCCTGCGCCCTCCCCGGCCCGCCCTCCCTGGCCCGCCCGGCCCCGCCGCTGCAGCCCCTGCGCCCCCCCGCCCCCTCTCGGCGCAGAAGACCATCGTGTCCGGGCCGCCGCTCGCGCCATCCCGCCCGCCGTACACGATGACCTTGCTCCGCTGTCGGAAGCCGCCGAAGCTTGATCATCGTGTCCGCACAGGGGATGGCGGCCGCTCAGTCCTGGACACGATGATCTTGTCGGGGCTTGTCCACAGATCGTCTGCGGGCCTGTCCTGAGGACGCGGCCAGGCCTGAGGCTGCGGGTATGGCTCGCGACGTAGAACTGGCCCTCGCTCTCCTTGCTGCCGACCAGCGCGGCCTGTTCACCGAGGAGCAGGCCGCGGCGGCGGGGCTGAGCCAAACGGTGCTCAGGTCGCGAGGCCGCACTGGTGTTCTGTCGCAGCGACAGCCGGGGGTCTGGCAGGCCACCACCGCACCGGTCGATGCCGAGACGGCCGAGTTGGCTGCGCTGCTGGCTGCAGGACCGCTTGCGATGCTGTCTCATCAGTCGGCGGGTGCACGTTGGCCCATGGGGCTCGACCGTCCCGAGCACCCGTGGATCACCCTGCCGTTCCGCAGCCGGCTGCCCGCACTGGAGGGCGTCGAGGTCGTCCGCAGCCGCCACCTCGAAGGGGTCCGCCGGCTTCGCGGGGGAGTGGCCGTCACGGCGCCCGCCAGGACTTGGGTAGACCTCGGTCGGGTTCTCGACCGGGAATCTCTGGAGTCGGCGCTCGCCAGTGCGATGCAGCGAAAGCTCATCCGGGTGCCCGAAGTCGACGCCGTCTTTGCGGTTGCGCACCACCGCGCCGGGACGGGACTGGCTCGCGACGTCCTGCAGCACTTCACGCCGCAGTGGGAGTCGGTGCTGTCAGCGCGACTGGGCCGCCTGATGGAACAGGCCAGCCTCGGGCTCGTCGCCGGCCATGTCCTGCGGGACCACGAGGGCGAGCCGATCGCTGTGCTGGACTTCGCCGATGTTCGCGGGCGGGTTGCTGTCGAGGCCGACGGTTGGGCCTTCCACGGGAGCAAGTCACAGCAGCAGGCGGACCACCGGCGGGACCGGCTCTTGCTGACGTTGGGCTGGGTGACGCTGCGTTTCACGACCGCCGACATCATGCTGCGACCGGAGCAGGTCGTGGCGGAGATCCGCGCCGCGCTCCTTACGCTGCTTCGGGCGCAGGCAGCCTGACGCCGTCCCGGTGCCCGGGCGCAAGGTCATCGCGTCCCTGCCGTCGCGGCAAGGGTCCCGCGATCCGGACACGATGACCTTGGTCGGCGGTGGGCACGCGGCGGTGGCGGTGGCCCGGTGGCGGTGGCCACGCGGCGGTGGCGGGGCGGCGGCTCACGTGGGGGAGCTGGGGTGTCGGGAGCAGGATGGCGCGTGACCCACTCCGAGGAGCAGCTCGACGAGTTCGCGGCGTGGGAGCGGGCGGCCTGGGAGAGCAGGGCTCAGGCGTACGCCGGGACGCTGGTGGCCGTGACCCGCGGCGCCGTGCCTGCGCTGCTCGACGCGGCCGGGGTGCGAGCAGGAAGTGGCGTCTTGGACGTCGCGACCGGGCCGGGGGTCGTGGCGTTGCAGGCGATGACCCGCGGCGCGCACGTCAGGGCGGTGGACCAGGCCGAGGCGATGGTGGCGATCGCCCGGGCCAACGGCGTCGACGCGCGGCAGTCCGGTGCGGAAAGGCTGCCCTTCCACGACGACAGCTTCGATGCCGTCGTGGCTGGTTTCCTGCTCAACCATCTCGCCCGTCCCGAGAGAGGGGTCGCCGAGCTGATCCGGGTGCTGCGGCCAGCTGGACGGTTGGCGATGTCAGTTTGGGACACCCCCGAGGCCAGCCCGACGCTCGGCATGTTCGGACCCCTGGTGCAGTCCCTCGGGCTGCCCGATGTGGTTCCGCCCGGGCCCGACCCGGCCCGTTTCGCGGACGACGCGACCATGCGCGAGGTCCTTGCCGGACTCGAGGACGTCGTAGTCACCCGCGCTGCCTGGACCGTGGAGATCGACGCCGGCGCCCTGTTCGACGCAGTCGCGGCCGGCTCGCCCAGGACCGGGGCGGTCCTTGCTGCGGCCGGTCCCGGCCGTCGGGCCGAGCTGCGGGCCCGCTATATCGAGCTGGTAACCGCGTCGTACGGGACCTCCGGCGCAGGGGTTGCGGTGCCCGCAGTGGCGGTCGTCGGAAGCGGCGCAAAGAAGCGCACGTAAGGTCGGGGCATGGATTCGGGGAGGCCGGCTGGGATGCGGCGGGCGCTGGCGCGGGCCGAGGCAGGCAAGGTCCTGGATGTCGCCGAGTCGACGGTGCTGCTCGGTGCCCGCGACGCTGACCTCGACCGGCTGCTCGACGTCGCCGGTCGCGTCCGCGACCAGGGCCTGGAGGACGCCGGCCGCCCAGGGGTCGTCACCTACTCGCGCAAGGTCTTCGTTCCGCTGACGCGGCTGTGCCGGGACCGCTGCCACTACTGCACCTTCGCCACCACGCCGCACCGCCTGCCCGCGCCGTTCCTGACGATGGACGAGGTCCTCGA
>JANLPD010000124.1:0-7988 GCA_031367045.1 Frankiales bacterium
TGGACGGTCTTCCAGGACGGGCGCCAGATGTCGGACTACGCCCCAGCCAACATCATCTTCCAGCAGGTGCAGGTTCGGGCCAGCCAGTACTCCGACGTACACGGGGAGAACACCCCCTACACCGTCAGCGTCGGCAGCGGCCAGGCAACAGTCCTGCGCGACGGTGTGCGCGCCGACGGGATGTGGAAGCGCGGCGCCACCGGCGCCGTCACCCGCTACGTCGACAAGACGGGCAAGGACCTGCTCCTGAGGCCCGGCCCCACCCTCGTCCTGCTCATCCCAGCGGGACGGCCGTTGACCGTAGGTTGACCTAGGATGGTGGGCGTTCACCCCTGACTGCGAGGTATCCCATGACGACCCACGAAAGCCCGTCCATCACCGGCACGCCCGCCGTCAAGCGCGGCATGGCCGAGATGCTCAAGGGTGGCGTGATCATGGATGTCGTGACGGCCGAGCAGGCCCGCATCGCCGAGGACGCGGGCGCGGTCGCGGTCATGGCTCTCGAGCGGGTCCCCGCCGACATCCGGCGCGATGGCGGAGTCGCCCGCATGAGTGACCCGGACATGATCGACTCGATCAAGGCCGAGGTCTCCGTCCCGGTCATGGCCAAGGCGCGGATCGGGCACTTCGTCGAGGCTCAGGTCCTGCAGGCGATCGGCGTCGACTACATCGACGAGTCAGAGGTGCTCACCCCCGCTGACTACGCCCACCACATCGACAAGCACGCGTTCACCGTGCCCTTTGTCTGCGGGGCGACCAACCTCGGCGAGGCGCTGCGCCGCATCTCCGAGGGGGCGGCGATGATCCGCTCCAAGGGCGAAGCCGGCACCGGCGACGTGTCACAGGCGACCACCCACATCCGGACTATCCTTGGCGAGATCAGGCGACTCACGGTGATGGACTCGAGCGAGCTGTTCGGGGCCGCCAAGGAACTGCGTGCCCCGATCGAGCTGGTCCGCGAGACCGCCGAGCTCGGCCGCCTGCCGGTCGTGCTTTTCACTGCCGGAGGGTTGGCCACCCCGGCTGACGCCGCGATGATGATGCAGCTCGGCGCCGACGGGGTGTTCATCGGCAGCGGGATCTTCAAGAGCGGCGACCCCGCCGCGCGGGCCCGGGCCTGCGTGGAGGCGACGACCTACTACGACGACGCCGAGCGCATCGCCAAGGTCAGCCGCGGCCTCGGACAGGCCATGGTCGGCATCGCTGTCGACTCGCTGGGCGCTGGCGAGCTGCTCGCTACCCGCGGCTGGTGACGGTCGCCCCGCTCGTCGGGGTCCTGGCCCTTCAGGGCGACGTCCGTGAGCACGTCGCCGCGCTGACGTCCTGCGGGGCGCGCACGGTGCCGGTGAAGCGCGCAGCCGAGCTGGCCGGTCTGGACGCGATCGTGCTCCCGGGCGGAGAGAGCACCACCATCGGCCGGCTGCTCGAGGTGTTCGAGCTGCTCGGCCCGCTGCGGGAAGCCCTGCAAGCCGGGCTTCCGGCGTACGGCTCGTGCGCCGGGATGGTGCTGCTGGCCGAGTCCGTCGTCGACGGGCTCCCGGGGCAGCCCCTGCTCGGTGGCCTCGACGTCGTCGTACGCCGCAATGCGTTCGGGCGCCAGGTCGACTCGTTCGAGACCGACCTGGCGGTGACAGGCGTCGTCGGTCCCCCCGTCCACGCGGTCTTCATCCGTGCGCCGTGGGTGGAGAGCACGGGGCCGTCGGTCGAGGTGCTGGCGACGGTGCCGGGCGACGGTCCGAGCGCCGGTAGGGTCGTGGCAGTCCGGCAGGGCGACCTGCTCGCGACGTCGTTCCACCCCGAGCTGACCGGGGACGCCCGGGTGCACGAGTTGTTCGTGAAGATGGTGAAGGAGACGCAGGGATGAGCGGCCACTCCAAGTGGGCGACGACCAAGCACAAGAAGGCGGTCGTCGACGCCAAGCGCGGCAAGCTGTTCGCCAAGCTCATCAAGACGATCGAGGTTGCCGCCCGCACCGGCGGCGGGGACCTGGCCGGCAACCCGACGCTCGCCGACGCGGTCGCCAAGGCCAAGGGACAGTCCGTTCCCAACGACAACATCGACCGGGCCGTGAAGCGCGGCAGCGGCGAGATCGGTGACGCGGTTGCCTACGAGGAGATCACCTACGAGGCCTACGGTCCGCACGGTGTCGCAGTCTTGGTCGAGTGTCTGACCGACAATCGCAACCGCGCCGCGGCAGACGTCCGCACCGCAATCACCCGCAACGGCGGCAACCCGGCCGATCCCGGGTCGGTCGCCTACCTGTTCGGGCGCAAGGGAGTCGTGATCATCACCAGGACCGAGGGGGTGAGCGAGGACGACGTCGTGCTGGCCGTTCTTGAGGCCGGGGCCGAAGAGGTCAACGACCTGGGCGAGGCCTTCGAGGTTGTCTGCGAGGCCACCGACACCCATGCCGTCCGCCTGGCGGCCACCGACGCCGGGCTCACGGTCGACTCGGCGGACATCGCCTGGATGCCGACCGTCAGCGTGCCCGTGGAGGAGGACGGAGCCCGCAAGGTGCTCCGGCTCGTCGAGGCACTCGAGGATCTCGACGACGTGCAGAACGTGTGGTTCAACGCCGACATCCCCGATGAGGTCCTCGAAGCCGTCGGGTAGGGCAAGTCAGGTGCGTGGGCGCGCCTCCCGGGTGCCGCGTACCCCTCGTCGTACGCTCTGTCCCGAACGTCTGTTCTAGATGCGTCTTCTGGGTCATGGAGGTGGTTGTGCGGGTGCTCGGCGTCGATCCCGGCCTGACCCGGTGTGGGCTCGGCGTGGTCGAGGGCCGCGCTGGGCGTGCCTCGTTGGTCGCCGTCGGGGTGGTCCGCACTCCCGCGAGCGCGGCGCTTGGCGACCGGCTCGTCGCGCTGGAGCGCGCGGTGGAGGCCTGGCTGGACGTCCACCAGCCAGATGCGGTCGCTGTCGAGCGGGTCTTTGCGCAGGCCAACGTCCGGACGGTGATGGGCACCGCGCAGGCGGGCGCGGTGGCGATCGTCTGCGCGGCGCGGCGCGGGTTGCCGGTCGCCCTGCACACCCCGAGCGAGGTCAAGGCGGCCGTCACGGGCAACGGGCGGGCCGACAAGGACCAGGTTGGCGCGATGGTCGCCCGGCTGCTCCGTCTCGCTGAGGTGCCCAGACCGCCAGATGCGGCGGACGCCCTGGCGCTGGCCCTGTGCCATCTCTGGCGCGCGCCGGCCGAGGCCCGGCGGGCGACCGGGCTGACCAGCGCCGCGACGGGGAGCCCGCCCCGATGATCGCCAGCGTGACCGGGACCGTCACCTCCCTGCGGGCCGACGGGGTCGTCCTGCGGGTGGGCGGGGTCGGCTTGTCCGTCCACGTCACACCCGGCACTAGAGCCCGGCTCAGCGTGGGGGAGGAGGCCCACCTCGCAACCTCGCTCGTCGTGCGTGAGGACAGCCTGACGCTCTACGGCTTTGCCGACGACGACGAGCGGGTGATGTTTGAGCTGCTGCAGACGGCGTCGGGCGTTGGCCCGCGGCTGGCCCAGGCGGTGCTCACCGTCCACCTGCCGGACGCTGTCCGGGCGGCCGTCGCGACGGAGGACCTCGTGGCGCTCATGCTCGTGCCGGGCGTCGGGCGCAAGGGAGCGCAACGGCTGGTGCTCGAGCTCAAGGACAAGGTGGGCGCAGTCGGCTCGACGGGGGCGGCCCTCCCGACTGGCGGTTGGCGCGACACGCTCGCCCAGGCGCTGGTCGGCCTCGGCTTCCCGGCCGGCCAGGCCGACGACGCCGTTGCCTCCCTCGCGGCGGCCCATCCGGGCGCCGGTGCGGCCGAAGTGCCGGCGCTGCTGCGCGAGGGCTTGGCCATGCTCGGCCGGTCGCGGTGACGCCCGAGGAGTTGGCGGCGCGCGAGGCGGCCGAGCTGGCCGGTCGGCTCGCGGGCGCCCCGGAAGGGCTCCTGCGCCCCGACGCTGGCGAGGACGAGCGGCTCGTCGAGGGGGCTCTACGGCCGCGACGGCTGTCGGAGTTCGTCGGTCAGGAGCGCGTGCGCGAGCAACTTTCGCTCGTGCTGGAGGGTGCCAAGCGGCGCGGGCGCCCACCGGACCACGTCCTGCTCTCCGGCGCCCCTGGCCTGGGCAAGACCTCCCTGGCGATGATCATCGCGGTCGAGCTGGGCACGGGCATCCGGATCACCTCGGGGCCCGCCCTTGAGCGGGCCGGTGACCTGGCTGCCCTTGTCTCCTCGCTCTCCGAGGGCGAGGTGCTGTTCATCGACGAGATCCATCGGATCGCCCGGCCGGCAGAAGAACTGCTCTACGCCGCGATGGAGGACTTCCGGGTCGACGTCGTCGTCGGCAAGGGCCCCGGAGCGACCGCCATCCCGCTCGAGGTGGCCCCGTTCACCCTTGTCGGGGCCACCACCCGCTCCGGCCTGCTGACCGGGCCGCTGCGCGACCGCTTCGGCTTCACCGCGCACATGGAGCCTTACTCGCCGGCCGAGCTCGAGCGCGTGCTCGTGCGCAGCGCCGGCCTGCTCGGGGTCGACCTGCGCCCCGATGGCGCCGAGGAGGTGGCCGGACGCTCCCGCGGGACGCCCCGCATCGCCAACCGCCTGCTGCGCCGCATGCGCGACTACGCCGAGGTGCGGGCAGACGGCTTCGTGGACCGGGCTGTCGCCCGGGAGGCGCTGGCTGTGTACGACGTCGACGAGCTCGGCCTGGACCGGCTCGACCGGGCCGTGCTGGAGGCGCTGGTCAACCGCTTCGGGGGTGGGCCGGTCGGCCTGTCCACGCTGGCAGTGTCGGTAAGCGAAGAGCCTGAGACCGTCGAGGAGGTGGCTGAGCCCTTCCTCGTCCGCTCCGGGCTGATCCTGCGGACCCCTCGGGGCCGGGTCGCCACGCCGGCCGCCTGGACCCACCTGGGCAAACGGCCGCCCTTCCCGGTGGACGTGCTCCCCTTGGAGCTGGGTTCACTAGGCGCAATCCCTCGCTGACCCCTCGGCTGACCGGGAGGCCGGCCCTTCCGGGCGGGCCTGCTGGGGGGCGCCGGGCGGCGCGACGCGCGCGGAACGGCCGGTCCGTGCCCTGCGTTGACTGCTCGCCCGACTAGTCTGCTCCGCGGCAGTCCGTCAGCCAGGAACGAGCGGCTGGAAGGCCGACAAGGCACAACACAAACACAATGCACGAGGCACGAGGCACGTGGTACGAGGTACAAGGCACGAGGCACGAGGTACAAGGCACGAGGTACAAGGCACGAGGTACAAGGCCGTGCAGCGCGCCGACCGGCGCGCCGGCCCGACGAAGGAGGACCCCTCCCCGTGGCACGACCTGGCCCAGCCCGCGGGCAGCTGCTCGTCGGGCGCTATCTCGGCGCGCTCTCGCTGCTGTTGGTGCTGCTCTACCTCGGCGTCTTCCTGGGTGGACCCGGCAGCTCGCCGCTGACCCCCAAGCTCGGCCTGGACCTGCAAGGTGGGGCCAGCGTCATCTTGTCGCCCAAGACCGAGGCAGGGAGAGCGCCACGGCAGGACCAGCTCAACACGGCCGTGGACATTATCAACCGGCGCGTCAACGGGCTCGGCGTCGCCGAGGCCGAGGTCGTCACGCAGGGCCCCAACATCGTGGTCTCCGTGCCGGGCGGCACCCAGGGCTCGCTGGCGGCCCTCGCGACGACGGCCCAGCTGCGCTTCCGCGAGGTCCTGCAGCAGGCGGCGAGCACCTCCGCGCCCCAGCCGACCAATGCGCCCGCGACGTCGCCGAGTCCCACCACCAGCCAGGTCCCAGTGGTCAAGCCCTCGACGCAGGCCAGTGCCAAGCCCACGGCCACCACCAACGGTCGCGCCGTCCCGCCGGCCCTCGTCGCGGCCCCAACACCCACGCCTGCTGTCTCGGCCAAGCCGTCCGCTCGGCCGACCCCGACCCCGACCCCGACCCCCACCGGTACCGGGGCGCCGGCGACGGACGCCGCAAGCACTCCCAAGTCGGGCGACCCCTACACGCCGCAGGCCTTTGCGCTGCTGGACTGCGCGAGCGCCGCGGCCCGAAAGGGCGGTGTCAACGACCAACCCGACCAGCCGATCCTCGCGTGCTCGGACGACGGCGCGGTGAAGTACCACCTGGACAAGGCCGCTGTCATCGGCACCGATGTGAAGGGTGCCAATGCGTCGCTGGACAACAACAGCATCGCCTGGGTCGTCAACGTCCAGTTCACCGGCAAGGGGCAGAACAAGTGGACCGACCTGACCGCCCGGACGGTCGGCAAGAACGTCGGGGTCGTCCTCGACGGCCTCGTCCTGTCCGCCCCGGTGATCCAGCAGCGGATCGCCGGTGACGCCCAGATCTCCGGCAGCTTTACCCAGAAGAGCGCCACGACGCTCGCCAACACCCTGAAGTACGGCGCCCTGCCGCTGACCTTCGAGCGCTCCGAGACCATGGTCGTGTCGCCCACCCTGGGCAAGGACCAGCTCCACTCGGGCCTGCTCGCCGGTGGCCTGGGTCTGGTCGCCGTCGTCATCTACTGCCTGCTCTACTACCGGGCGCTCGGCTTCGTGACGATCGCCAGCCTGCTCGTCTCTGGCGCGCTGACCTACGCCTTCATCGCCCTGCTGGGCAAGCAGATCGGCTTTGCGCTCTCGCTCGCCGGCATCGCCGGCTTCATCGTCGCGGTCGGCATCACGGCTGACTCGTTCGTCGTGTTCTTCGAGCGGCTCAAGGACGAGATCCACGAGGGCAGGACGCCGCGCAGCGCCGTGGACCGGGCCTGGGTCCGCGCCCGTCGTACGATCATCTCGGCCGACAGCGTGTCCTTCCTTGCCGCGATCATCTTGTACTTCTTCTCGGTCGGCGGGGTGCGCGGCTTCGCCTTCACCCTCGGGCTTTCCACGCTGCTTGACGTCGTCGTCGTCTTCTTGTTCACCCGCCCGCTGATTTCCTGGTTGGCCCGCTTCGGTTGGTTCTCCCGGACCGGTCCGACCGGTTTCATCGGCCCGGACGGCGGCCAGCCGTTCCGCGGTGCGGCACCCTCGCTGCGACGCGGCGCGGCAGCAAGCGCGGCCACGGCGGCTGCCAAGACTTCGGAGGCCTGACATGGGACTTGGCCGGAAGCTCTACCGAGGCGAGACCGAGTTCCCGTTGGTGGCCAGGCGCAAGACCTTCTACGCGATCTCTGTCGTCCTCGTCCTGATCGCCCTCGGCTCCATGGTCTTTCGCGGCTTCAACCTTGGGACCGAGTTCAAGGGCGGGTCCACCTTCCAGTGGCCGAGCAAGGGCATCTCGGTGGCGGACACGAGGAGCTTCTTCGAGGGCCAGCTGAAGATCGTCGAGCCCACGGTCCAGACCGTCGGGCGCGGCAGCGGCGTGTCCTTGCGGGTGCAGACCAAGACGCTGCCGGACGCCAAGATCACCGAGGTCACCAGCGCCATCGCCGCGAAGTACAAGATCAAGTTTGATGATGTCGCGACGTCCTCCGTGGGGCCCGCTTGGGGCCAGCAGATCACCGACAAGGCGATCAAGAGCCTGATCATCTTCTTGATCCTGGTGTCGCTCTACATCTCGTTCCGGTTCGAGCGGAAGATGGCCCTCGCGGCGATGGTGGCGCTCGTCCACGACCTGCTGCTCGCCGTCGGCATCTACTCGTTGACGCAGTTCGTGATCACCCCATCGACCGTCATCGCCCTGCTCACGGTTCTGGGCTACTCGCTGTACGACACGATCGTGGTGTTCGACAAGGTCGAAGAAAACACCAAGGGCCTCACCGCCAGCGCCCGCTCGACCTACAGCGAGGCGGCCGAGCTCGCGGTGAACCAGACCTTCATGCGCTCGATCAACACGTCGCTGATCGCGCTCCTGCCCGTGGCGGGCCTGCTGTTCGTCGGCGCGTTCCTGCTCGGGGCCGGCACCCTGAAAGACCTGGCCCTCGCGCTGTTCGTCGGTCTGGCCTCAGGTGCCTACTCCTCGTTGTTCCTCGCGACGCCCATCCTGGTGGACCTCAAAGCGCGCGAGCCGGAGAACAAAGCACTCACGCAGCGCGTCCTTCAGC